>CAXSDW010000031.1:26557-33415 GCA_964236235.1 uncultured Chitinophagaceae bacterium | reverse complement strand
TTCTTTATTATCTTGAAGATATAATTCAATCAAGAAAAGATAACGGTTTAGAAACATCCTACGTAAATTCTCTTTTTAAAAAAGGTATTAATAAAATTGCGCAAAAAGTAGGAGAGGAGGCAGTAGAATTAGTTATTGAAGCGAAAGATAATGATGAAGAAAAATTTCTAAGTGAGGCTGCGGATCTTTTATTTCACTACCTTATATTGTTAAAAGCAAAAGATCAGAATCTTAATGATGTGATTGAAATTTTAAAGAGCCGGCATAAGCAATAAGTTATTCTATATTCAACAAATTACTTAAGTATTACAGTGCCCATTTTTTTTGTCATGTTAATTTCCATATCTTTTAAAAGCTTATGAGTTTGCAATAATGTAAGCTGTTCTTCGGGCACTTTCGATTGTTCAAGATCTTTTTGATTCATGTCTATAAGTCTTTTTATTTTTCGTAACCCTAAATAATTAACGGTTGAAAAAACCTCCTCTTTATAAGTCTCTTCACGGGTAGGCACAGGCGTTTCAAAATGTTCTTTCCAGCCATTGCTTACTTCATAGGGAAACTCAAGAAGAGACATTACAAGCATGGCCATTTGCTGATCTTCGTGGTATAAGAAATTTTTTTCTGTTGGCTCTAATCCAGCATGGTACCACGTTTTGTAAGTGTTGATTATATCAATTAGTTTTTTATTATCAACCAGATCTTCCTCAATTACATCATTTAAAATGTAATCTGCAACAGATTTTCGGGGCTCCCATTCTTTTACGCCAAACTCAAGCAGCACACGAACAAGGCCTCTTTCATTCTGTTCATCTTTATTAAGCAAATTATAAACATCATCGTCATCCTTCTCTTCAGCCGGCTTTTTTGTCTCTTTGTCTTTGTCATCAATAGCAGCTATCTTTCTTTCATCTTTAGTAACTTTTTCTCTTATATATTTATTCACCAAAGTATGCAAGCCGCTTTCATCAATCTTTAAAAGCTCAGCACTTTTGTGAATATAATCCTGTTGTTTTGTAAAATCTTCTGCCTTATTAATCTTTGAAATTGTTTCTGCAATCTGGTTTACAACTAATGATTTTTTATGACTGTCGTCGCCTGCATCTTTCAATGCAATATCTAATTGAAAAAGAATAAAATCTTTTTTGTTAGCAGCAATGAAATCATTAAAAACCGCAGCACCTTTAGCGTTGAGATAACTATCGGGATCTTCGTTACCAGGTATCAATACTAACTTAACATTCAATCCTTCTTCCAGCGCAAGATCAAGGCCACGAAGGGCAGCCTTAATGCCTGCCGGATCACCATCATATATTATAGTAAGGTTATTAGTATATTTTTTAACAAGCCGCAACTGGTCAGGTGTTAAAGAAGTTCCGCCACTTGCTACCACGTTTTCGATCCCGGCCTGGTGAAGTGAAATAACATCTGTATATCCTTCTACCAACAAGCATTCGTCTGCTTTATCAATTGCCATTCTTGCAAAATAAGCGCCGTATAAAATTTTACTTTTTACATAGATTTCGTTTTCCGGCGTGTTGATATATTTTGGCGCTTTATCATTATTTTTTATAAGCCTTGCACCAAAGCCTGCAATTTTTCCGCTTTGATTATGAACAGGAAATATTATACGGCCACGATAATTATCAACAGGTTTTTCATCTCTTAAAACTACTAAACCACTTTTTTGTAAATAGTCCAACCGGTATTGCGATGCAAGCGCTGCCTGCGAAAAATGGTCTTTAGCTTCAGGATTAAAACCGAGCTGAAATTTTTTAATTATCTCTTCCCGGTAGCCTCTTTTTTTCAAATAGCTAAGGCCAATATCACGACCTTCTTCTGTATTGAATAATACATCTGAAAAAAAGTTTTGCGCAAAATTATTAATGATATAAAGACTGTCAGAAGCTTGTTGCTGAAGCTTTATTTCCGGGCTTGTTTCTGTTTCTTCTATTTCAACATTATATTTTGCAGCAAGCCACCGCAGGGCTTCTACATAACTATACTTCTCATGCTCCATTAAAAAACTTATGCTGTTGCCACTGCGTCCGCAGCCAAAGCATTTGTAAATTTCTTTTGACGGAGATACAGTAAAAGATGGTGTTCTTTCATTATGGAAGGGACATAAGCCGAGATAATTTGCACCTCTTTTTTTAAGCTTTATAAAAGAGCTTATGATCTCAACAATATCTATCCTGCTTAATATTTGTTGTATGGTAGAAGGTGATATCATCCTGGTTTTAGCGAATGGCGGTAATTAAAGTTGAACCATATTTTGATTCGGTTTTTACTATTCCAAAATCAGGCACATACCATTCTGTTACTACAGTGTTTACCGGTATTCCAATGCCTGCAACTTTCATTTTCGTGTTGCTGTTATAGGTTATTTTAAAAGCTTCCCAACTTCCTGCCGGCGAAGTCACAGTTTCTTTGCCTTCAACATATCTATCAGTAATAATCATATCCATTGAATTTGTAATTCCGTTATTTGTAAAAGTTGTATTCATTTTTCCATCCGCAAGTTTATCACCAACTTTCATTGTTGGTGCATATTCAATGTACGTTCCGGTAGCAGTGATTTTTGAATTTTTCATTTGTTCCATCTGCTGAGACAAAATAAACATTTTCATATCCATTTTTAATATTCCGCCATTGCATTCAATTTTATTAGAAGCCGTAGTTAGTGATTTTTCATTTCTATCAAACATTTCTAAAGTAATAGTTGAGCTCATTACAGAACCTTCATTCTTAACATTACTTATTAAATAAACCCGCTTTCCGGTTTCATTTCCTTTCTTGTTATAGATAGTCATTTCCACGATTTTATTATTTTGCAAATAATAAAAGTCTTTACAATTCTGCCCATAAATAATTTTCGAAAAGCAAATGATCGCTAACAAAATAATTGTTTTCATACAGGCTTAAAAAATAATGTGATTTAACTTTTGCATCATCAAACAAATTAAATTAAGCAATTTTATAATTATGAGTGTTACACATTATAACAAAGCTAACAACTATATAAACAACAGCTTTGTATCTTTGCAATTCAAATTTTTTTATGCCAAAAGAAGTTTACATAATGTCTGCAGTGCGTACGCCCATAGGAAGTTTTGGCGGAGTTTTTAAGGATTTTTCTGCAACTAAACTTGGCGCTGTTGCAATAAAAGGCGCTATCCAAAAGGCTGGTTTAAACGTTCAGGATATTAATGAAGTTATTATGGGCTGCGTGTTACAGGCCAATGTAGGACAGGCTCCTGCAAGACAGGCTGCAATGTTTGCCGGTCTTCCTGACAATGTTATTTGTACTACTGTAAATAAAGTTTGTGCAAGTGGAATGAAATCAATAATGATAGCGGCACAAAGTATCCTGCTTGGTGATAATGATATTATTGTTGCAGGCGGAATGGAGAATATGAGCCAGGCTCCGTTTTATTCTGAAACTACCCGCTGGGGAAATAAGTTTGGAAATACAGAGTTGATAGATGGGCTTGCCAAAGATGGTTTAACCGATGTTTATAAAAACTATGCAATGGGTAACGCCGCTGAATTATGCGCTCATGAATGTAATATAAGCAGGGAAGAACAGGACGCTTTTGCCATCGAAAGTTATAAGAGAAGCCAGGCTGCTTCGTCTGATGGAAAGTTTGACGATGAAATAATTTCTGTGGAAATTCCTCAGAAAAGAGGTGAACCAATTAGTATAAAAAAAGATGAAGAACCGTTCAATGTGAAGTTTGATAAAATTGCCGGGTTAAAATCTCCATTTCAAAAAGATGGTACTGTAACAGCTGCAAATGCCAGCACCATAAATGATGGCGCTGCGGCGTTGGTATTAATGAGTAAAGAAAAAGCAGATGAATTTGGACTTAAACCAATTGCAAAAATTTTAAGTTATGCTGATGCAGAGCAGGCTCCGGAATGGTTTACAACAACGCCGTCGCTGGCATTACCTAAAGCCATTAAGAAAGCCTGGTTAACAATTGATAAAATTGATTTCGTAGAATTAAATGAGGCATTTAGTGTTGTTGGAATTGTAAACACACAAAAATTAAAGCTTGATCCGGCAAAAGTAAATGTAAATGGCGGAGCGGTTTCATTAGGTCATCCTTTAGGCTGCAGTGGCGCAAGAATTATTGTTACTTTAATTAATGTTATAAAACAAAATGGCGGAAAGATTGGAGCAGCGGGCATTTGCAATGGCGGAGGAGGAGCAAGCGCTATGGTGATACAAGTTAGTTGATAGTTTTATAGTTGCCAGTTGTTAGTTGTCCGTAGGTAGGTAATGTTAGCTATATAAAATTTGAATATGAAACAGTCACTTTGGATAATATTTTTTTTCCTGATCGTTACAATTACAAAGGCAGCAGATTCTACTTTTACAATTGATGGAAACCTTGAAAATTTAAAATCCGGCAAAATTTATCTTACCATTTATAACAAGGATAATGTAATCAGTGACTCGACAAATATTAAAAAAGGTCACTTTACTTTTAAAGGAATTGTAACTGAACCTTTGTTTGCTACATTAACTATACCAAAACTAAACAGTGATTATTTAGGCTTTTATCTTGAACCCGTAAAAATTCTTATAGAAGGAAAAGGTGATTCTTTAAATACATTAGCTGTAAAAGGTTCACCACTGAATGATGAAGATAATCTTCTTAAGCAACGCATGCAATCTATAAGTAAATGGGAAAAAATAAATGAAAAGACTTATGAAGATGCTGCTAAAACCAAAAACAAAGCAATACTTGATAGCCTTGACCAAGTAGATTTTAAAGTGTTGGATGCAAAGAGAAAAGTAGTGACATCCTTTGTAAAAGATTATCCTCATTCATTAAGAAGTGCAATAGCAATTGCTGAGAATTATGCTTACTATGCTGAAGCCGATGAAGTTGAGCCATTATATAACCTGCTTGATGATAGCGTAAAAAATACATCAAAAGGAAAGGATATAAAAAAGATGATTGATGTATATAAAACGGTCGCAATAGGAATAACAGCTCCCGATATAACGCAAACCACTCTGCAGGGAACTGCTTTAAGTCTTTCTTCTTTAAGAGGCAAGTATGTATTGGTAGATTTTTGGGCGAGCTGGTGTGCACCTTGCAGAAGAGAAAATCCATATGTGGTGAAAGCATACAATCAATTTAAAAATTATGGATTTGATGTATTTAGTGTTTCTTATGACACAAAAAAAGATAAATGGGAAAAAGCTATTAAAGACGATTCCTTAAGCTGGCACCATGTTTCAGACCTTAAAGGCTGGAAGAATGCAACCTCCGATTTATATGGTATCAAAGCAATTCCTTCAAATCTTCTGTTAGATAAGGAAGGGAAAATTATTGCCAAAAACATTTTTGGTAAAAAACTTACTGATAAGCTGGCAGATATAACCAAATAATTATTCCCTCAGCAGTAATGAGTTTTGCTCATTTGCCTGCTAACTAATATTTTTGCGATTCAAAATTTATACATGAGACAAATTGCATTCAGGGAAGCTTTACGTGAAGCTATGAACGAAGAAATGAGACGTGATGAAAAGGTATTTTTAATGGGCGAAGAAGTGGCTGAATACAATGGAGCTTATAAAGTGAGCCAGGGAATGTTGGATGAATTTGGGCCAAAAAGAGTTATTGATACACCAATTTCAGAACTTGGTTTTACCGGGATTGCTGTTGGCGCTGCTCAAAATGGTTTGCGCCCTATCGTAGAATATATGACATGGAATTTTGCTAATCTTGCCCTTGACCAGATTTTAAATACGGCTTCTAAAATGCTTGCAATGAGCGGTGGGCAGGTAGGTTGCCCGATTGTATTTCGTGGCCCGAACGGAAGTGCAGGCCAGCTTGGCGCCCAGCACTCTACAGCTTATGAGGCAATGTATGCAAACATCCCGGGCTTAAAAGTTATTTCTGTAAGCAATCCATACGATGCCAAAGGCTTACTTAAAAGTGCTATCCGTGATGATGATCCTGTGATTTTTATGGAGAGCGAAGTTATGTATGGTGAAAAAGGTGAAGTGCCTGAAGAAGAATATTTAATTCCGATTGGCAAAGCTAAAGTTGCTAAAGAAGGAAAAGATGTAACCATTGTTTCTTTTAATAAAATGATGAAGATCGCACTTGCAGCGGCCCAGGAATTAGAAAAAGAAAACATCAGCGCCGAAGTTATTGATCTTCGTACCATCAGGCCTTTGGACTGGCATACTATTTTAGATTCCGTTAAAAAAACAAACCGCTTAGTAATTGTTGAAGAGCAATGGCCGTTCGCCTCTATATCATCGGAGATTGCTTATCGTATTCAAAAAGAAGGATTTGATTATTTAGATGCACCGGTACGCCGCATTACTTCTACAGATACGCCAATGCATTATGCCCCCAACCTTGTTGCAGCATATTTGCCTGATGTGCCAAGAACAGTGAACATTATAAAAGAGGTTATGTATTTAAAGAAATAGTACATTAAAAATTAACAAGGAATATCAATCTTAAAAAGAATGCACCGCAGGTAGTGTACTTACTCAAAGTTATCATAATTCATTATTCCATATACTCTAAGCAGCTTCTGTTTTTATCGTGGATATTTTAGAAAATTCGTTATTTTTTTTATTTAATTCTTCTTCAATATCATAATCATCCTGCAACCCTAACCAACATTTAGCTGAGGTGCCAAAATTTTTGCTTACGTGTAAAGCGGTATCAGCCGTGATTTTCCGGTTACCTTTTAGTATTTCAGAAACCCTTGTTTGGGAATGCCAATATCTTTGCTAAGCCTGTAGGCTGTAACTTTTAATGCCTTAAGAAATTCTTCCTGAAGCACTTCTCCCGGATGTATATTGTTCAATTTCTTCATTGT
>CAXSDW010000031.1:0-26457 GCA_964236235.1 uncultured Chitinophagaceae bacterium | reverse complement strand
AAGATGTATTTATAAGAAGACAATTTTACTGATTGCATACATTCATGCCCGGATAGAAATGACTATTTTTGAATTGTTTTAACAGTAATAATATGGCAGCAACAATTCTGATAATAGACGATGAAAGAAGTATAAGAAAAACCCTTACCGAAATATTATCCTATGAAGGATATAATGTTGAAGAAGCTTCAGACGGAGAGGAAGGGTTAAGAAAATTCAAGGAAAAAAATTACGATCTTGTTTTATGTGATATAAAAATGCCAAAGCTTGATGGCATTGAGTTTTTAGAAAGAGCCAAACAAATAAACGGCGATGTTCCTATCATTGTTATCAGCGGTCATGGCAATATTGAAACGGCAGTAGATGCTGTAAAAAAAGGTGCGTTTGATTACATTTCAAAACCTCCGGATCTTAACCGCATGTTAATTACACTGCGCAATGCGATGGATAAAACTAATCTTGTTGCAGAGACAAAAGTGCTCAAGCGCAAGGTTGGTAAAGTGCAGGAAATAATTGGCGAAACATCTCCCATAAAAAAAATAAAAGATACGATTGATAAAATAGCACCAACCGATGCAAGAGTATTAATCACCGGAGAAAACGGTGTTGGCAAAGAGTTAGTGGCAAGATGGATTCATGCAAAAAGCAACCGTGCTAACGGGCCGCTTGTTGAAGTAAATTGTGCGGCCATTCCCGGGGAGCTTATCGAAAGTGAATTATTTGGTCATGAAAAAGGTTCTTTTACATCTGCTATAAAACAACGTATCGGTAAGTTTGAACAGGCAAATGGAGGCACTTTATTTTTAGATGAAATTGGTGATATGCATGTGAATGCACAGGCAAAAGTGCTCAGGGCTTTGCAGGAAGGAAAGATAACAAGAGTGGGCGCTGATAAAGATATAAATGTGGATGTAAGAGTAGTATCCGCCACCAATAAAGATTTACTGAAGGAAGTAGAACATAAAAATTTCAGGCTTGATCTATATCACAGGCTTGGTGTTATAATAGTTCATGTTCCTTCTTTAAATGAAAGGATTGGTGATCTTCCTTTGTTAATAGAAAAATTTATGGAAGAAATTGCTGCTGATTATGGCCAGCCAAAAAAAGATATAGATAAAAAAGCAATTGAAGCATTACAGAAGCACAATTGGACGGGCAACGTACGTGAACTCCGGAATGTAGTAGAACGCCTTATTATCCTTTCCGGTAAAATTATCTTACCATCTGATGTGGAGAGTTATGTTTTACCAAGAAAATAATAATTTCTTTCGCAAAATATTTCTTCTAAAATCTTATATGATTTCTCTTTGATCTTAAATTAATTTTGCAATTAATATGAACCATATTTATTGCATTAGTGGTTTTGGCGCAGATGAAAGAGTGTTTTCAAAACTTGCTTTCAGAGGTTACCATGTGCATTATATAAAATGGCTTATTCCTTTAAAAGATGAAAGCATCAGTGATTATGCAAAAAAATTAACCAGGCAAATCAAACATGATAAACCCATTCTTGTCGGTTTATCGTTCGGGGGAATGATGTGTATTGAAATTGCAAAACAGATTAAAACAGAAAAGATAATTGTACTATCAAGCATAAAATCTTTTTATGAAATGCCTTTGTGGATGCGGCTTACAGGCAAATTAAGGCTTAACAAAATTCTTCCAATGAGATCTTTTAAATTGATCGAACCATTGGAAAATTATAATCTGGGAATAGAAACTTCTGAAGAAAAAGAAATGGTTCGTCAATACCGGAAAAATATAAACCGCCAATATTCTAACTGGGCTGTTAACACGATTCTTAATTGGAATAATGAACACCTGCCACAAAATTTATTTCATATACATGGAAGTAAAGACAGGATTTTTCCTTTAAGAAAAATTAAAGCTGATTACATCATTAAAGACGGAGGCCATTTTATGATAATGAACAAATTCAGTATTGTCAACAATTATATAAACAGCATCCTTCAAAAGCCCTGATAGCGCCGGTTTACCATCTTTAAGAAGATATTCAATATATTTTTACGTTACGTATTACTGTCAAATCTTTCTGTTAAACTAATGATAACAATTTCGTGACGTCTTTTTATCAACTCATTTTATATGCTATTTTTGTCCGCATCTAAAAATTGAAACATGAGTATAGGTTTACTGCTGTTTATTATTACCGTTATTCTTTGGCACATAGGCTTATACGGCATGTTTAAAAAAGCTGGTATTGAACCATGGAAAGCATTGATTCCATTATATAATACCTGGTGCATGGTAGAAAAAATGCAGCTAAAAAGAATCTGGTTTTTCTTACAACTAATCCCAATTGCCGGTCAGTTTATTACTATCTGGATATGTATAAAATTTGTTGAACATTTTGGAAGATTTTCTGTCTTAGCTCATGCAGCAACCGTTTTTATACCATTTATATATTTCCCATATTTAGGCTTCTCCAAAAATGAAAGATATGCAGGCATGCCTGTTGTGCGCAATTATAAAAAAACTGCTGCCAGGGAATGGATCGATGCTGCGGTATTTGCAATAGTAGCTGCTACACTCATTCGTACCTTTGTATTTGAAGCTTATGTGATACCAACTCCTTCAATGGAAAAAACTTTGCTTGTTAATGATTATCTATTTGTAAGTAAATTTAGTTTTGGACCACGCATACCTAATACGCCACTTGCAATGCCTTTTGTGCATCATACCATCCCCGGCGTAAATACTACATCATATGTTGAGTGGATACACATACCTTATACACGTTGGTTTGCAAGCCCTGTGAAAAGAAATGATGTGGTAGTATTTAATTTCCCGGTAAATGATACACTCATAAATGATGAAGCAAATTTCGGTTCTAAGGTCACTTATTACCAGGAAATACAGAGACGTATGGTAATGGAACAAATCTCTGAAGAAGAAGCAAGGGCAAGGGTTTGGGACCAATATGGAGATATAATTATAACAAGACCTGTGGATAAAAGAGAAAATTTTATCAAGCGCTGTGTTGCCATTGCAGGTGATACGCTGCAAATAAAAAACAGTGCTTTATATATCAATAATGTAAAGCAACCTTTTCCGACTTACCATGAATTTACCTACCAGGTTACCACTACTGCCCCCTTGGATCCTGATGAGTTGGTAAAAATGGGAATTAAATATTATCCTGATGATGACACTAAAAATGAAGTGACTTTACGTGAAAATAATATGTACATAATTAACATGACCGATGGTGAAAGAGAGCAATTAAAAAAACTTCCTGTTGTAAAAAATATTGAGCAGGTAATAAATAAACCTACAGAAGGTTACTCTATGCTATTTCCTTACGTTGCTTCTTACAACTGGTCAGAGGATAATTACGGGCCCATGTGGATACCAAAAAAAGGAGCCACTATACAATTAACTCCTGATAATATAATTCGTTACAAACGATCTATTAATGTTTATGAGCAAAATAAATTTGAAACAAAAGATGGCAAATATTTTATTAATGGTAAGGAGGCTACGACTTATACATTTAAAATGAATTACTACTGGATGATGGGGGATAACAGGCATAACTCGCTTGACAGCAGGTTCTGGGGCTTTGTTCCTGAAGATCATATTGTAGGCAAAGCATCACTGATATGGTTTAGCTGGGATAACGGACCTCGCTGGAGCCGAATTTTTCGGGCCATTAAATAATCATTTATTTAAAATATTTTAATTACTTAATCTTTCTTTAACCGGGAGGCTTTTTTGTAACAGTTTTATTAATCCATTTCTTAACTTAGACAGTTTTATTTGTTGAAGTAAAATTATTGTATGAAAAAAACTGAGACTAAATTATCTGTTTTAGAATATGATTCAATAGAAGATTTGAATGCTGACGATTCGTGGCTTTTAACTGAAGCCCGTTCTGCAAGCCAGTTTGCTTATGCGCCATATTCAAACTTTAATGTTGGCGCAGCCGGAAAATTAATTAATGGTGAAATAGTAATTGGCTCTAACCAGGAGAACGCTTCATATCCGGCAGGTATTTGTGCTGAAAGAGTTTTACTTTCTTCAGCAGCATCGCAACACCCGGGCATTGCTATAAACACAATTGCTGTGAGCTATAATAATCTTAAAGGTAAAAGTGATACTCCTATTAGCCCTTGTGGAATTTGCAGACAGTCTTTATTAGAATACCAAACACGCTCAAAAAGCCCGATACGACTAATTCTTAGCGGAATGGAAGGCAAAGTACAAATCATTGAAAATGCAGGCCAGTTGTTGCCACTTGCCTTTGGCGCTGAGGATTTAGAATAACGCTGAAGAAGCATTATTAACTCATTCCTGAGATATCATAAAAACTTTAAAATATTACCCGGCTAACAGTTAATCGTCGATAAGACTTGCCAAATAAAGAAGGTCTTTTTGTTTATAGCGATTCTTATCATCATTAAAGCATTTACTTAATTCTTCCATAAGATATTGAATAACGCGTTTGTTGCTCATCTGTTTAAAATAAGATGGAGTTGGCGGAACTGATATCCGCTTAAAGTAATTCTCAACATCTTTATGCGAATATATCTGGCCCGTAAGCGGATCAATATAAAAATTAATTTTAGTACCGGTTTTGCCGGCAGGGTTCGGAAAGTTATAATCAACATCAAAGTAAGCAAGTATAAATTGCTTGGGAATATTTATAGCCTTCACCGGCAAATCAAGTAACTGGCAAACTATAATATAAATTATTCCATTGATGATTGCGTTTCCCTTTTTACTTTCCAAAACCTTGTTTATAAAAAAATCTTCCGGTGTGGAATAAGATACTTCGGCGCCTTTTAATTTAAAGTAATTATATAAAATACCTGTTATTACATTTATTTGTTCCAGCGGAGTAAGGTAACTATTCAGTTCCAGCCAAATGTTACGGCGTATTTTTTCAATCTCCTGTAATGTAGGCGTAGAGAGCATTTCAGGGAACTGATAACGTGCTACAAGTAATGCTCCCTGTAGCAATTCGCAGGTGCCGTTCTTCCAGTTAATCAAATCCTGGGTAAGATCTCTGAAATGTAATTTATGGATAAGAAGTTCTATTCTCAGCTGCACTTCTTCACTTGAAGTATTTTCCCATAAGTTTTCAAGATTAGGAATTATAGCTCTGCCAAGAGACACTATCCTTTCACTAACGGTATCAAAAACTTCCTGATCCGGATCATCTATTAATTGAAACAGGGCCGATATCTCTCTATTTTCCTGCATATTAAAAACGTTAATAATTATACATAGGGTTAATGCAAAAAATTACTGCATAAATTTAAGCAACTGTATCAAAAGTGTATTAAGAATAATAAAAAAGATGTATACATTAATGCAAGAAACTAAAGTAGCTGTATCTCTAAACTTTGGTTTTCTTTCGTCCGCCTGTTCTTTTTGGAGGATTTGCTTTAAGGTGCTCAATGATCTGTTTCACTTCTTCTATGCTAAGATCGGAGGCTCTTTCCTGTTGCTCTTTGCTAAGTTTATAATTTCGCAGTCCTAATTTTATATATGGCCCATAAGGTCCCTTTAAAATTTGTATTTTCTCTTTTTCAAAAACTTTTAATGTGCGTTCATCCTTAGCCTTACGCTTTTCAACAATCATTGGTGAAATTTCATTTATTTCAACTGTGTAAGGATCCATCTCTTTATTAAGTGAATAAAACTTTTTATTATGCGCAGCGTAAGGTCCAAATTGCCCAATGCTTACCAACACATCTTCATCTTCAAGCTTACCAATATTTCTCGGAAGTTTAAAAAGCTCAAGCGCCTGCTCCAGGGTGATGGTTTCAATACTTTGAGCAGGCTTAAGTTTAGCAAACTTTGGCTTTTCTTCATCATCCTGGTGGCCTATCTGCACCATCGGCCCGTACCTGCCCATTCTTGCTATAATGGGCTTTCCGCTTACGGGGTCAATGCCAAGTTCTCTCTCACCTTTAGCTCTTTCGGCATTTTCCAAAGTATGCTCTACATCTTTATGAAAAGGAGTATAAAAATCACCTACCATTTTACTCCATACTTGTTTGCCCTCCGCTATCTTATCAAATTCTTCTTCAATGTTTGCCGTAAAAGAATAATCCATCACTTCATCAAAATGCAGCTTTAAAAAGTCAGTTACTACCAGGCCAAGATCTGTAGGAAAAAGCTTTGATTTTTCAGCACCGGTATTTTCGAACACAGATGTTTTTTCTACTCTGTCATCTTTAAGTTTTACAATTCTCAATTCTCTTTTCACTCCTTCCTTGTCTCTTTTTTCTACATAATTTCTTTTTATAATAGTAGAAATGGTAGGCGCATAAGTGCTTGGCCTGCCTATACCTAACTCTTCCAGTTTTTTTACAAGAGATGCTTCAGTAAACCTTGCCGATGGCCTGGTAAATTTTTCTGATGCCGTCATTTGATGGAACTGCAATTTTTGTCCTACCGATAAATTTGGCAGCCGGCTTTCTGCTTCATTTATTTTTTCATCTCCACCAGCATTTTCATTTTCTTCTTCCTCATCATTGCTTTCCATGTACACTTTTAAAAAGCCATCAAATTTAAGTACCTCTCCTGAGGCTGTTAGTTCGCTATTGTTGGTGCTTATATTTATTTTAGCAGTAGTTTTTTCTAAAACAGCATCGCTCATCTGGCTGGCTATTGTTCGCTTCCATATCAATTCATAAAGGCGCCTTGTATCAGCATCATCATCAGAACTGTTTTGCATAAATGTAGGACGTATAGCTTCATGCGCCTCCTGTGCACTTTCGTTTTTATTTTTATAAGTACGCATTTGAAGATACTTATCGCCATAGCTTTTTGTTATTTCATTTTTAATTTCATTTAATGCAGTATCACTAAGATTCACGCTGTCTGTACGCATGTAACTTATCTTTCCGCTCTCATATAATCTTTGTGCAAGCAACATCGTTTTACTAACACCATAGCCAAGTTTACGGCTTGCCTCTTGTTGCAATGTTGAAGTAGTAAAAGGTGCAGCCGGTGTTTTTCTTCCGGGCTTTACCTGTATATCTGTTACAGTATACTTAGCGCCAATACAGCTTTGCAGAAATTTTTCTGCTGCTTCAAGCTCATGCTTTTTGCCGTCTTCCGCTTTAAATGTGATGCTTTTGTTTTCTCCTTCAGCTGCAGAAAGTAACGCTTCTATTTTAAAACTGCTGGTTGGATTAAACTGATTTATTTCCCGTTCTTTTTCTACAATTAAGCGTACAGCCACACTTTGTACCCTGCCGGCGCTAAGGCTTCTTTGCATACCAATTTTACGCCAGAGAACAGGTGATAATTCAAAGCCCACAATACGATCCAATACACGGCGTGCCTGCTGTGCATTTACAAGATCCATATTTATAATGCGGGGTTTTTCTACAGCATTTTGTATCGCATTCTTTGTTATCTCGTGAAACACTATTCGTCTTGTGGTTTTTATATCAAGACCAAGAACTTCTGCCAAATGCCAGCTTATACTTTCACCTTCACGGTCTTCATCTGATGCAAGCCAAACCTCATCTGCTTTTTTTGCCAGTTGCTTTAATTCCTTAACTACTTTTTGCTTCTCTTCCGGTACCTTATATCTTGGTAAAAAATTATTCTTTATGTCAATGCCCATATCATCTTTTTCCAGGTCACGGATGTGGCCATAGCAACTTCTTACATCAAAATTTTCACCCAATATTTTTTCGATGGTTTTAGCTTTCGCAGGTGATTCAACAATTAAAAGATTTTTGGCCATATTATTTATTTCTCCTTAGCGCCTTTTTCAGCATATCATTTTTAGTTAGTGGTTATATGTTTTTAATTATTATTGGTGCATACGCAGTTTTTGAAACTATAACTTATCCACGTTTTTATCAATATTCTGTAATGCAATATTAGCTTAAAATTCAAAAGATGTATTTTATTTGGCAGCAATTACATAGTTATTCTTATTATAAAAAACGTATTTCTGTCAGTTTAAATATATGTTTCTATAAAAATTATTGAGTTATCTTTTACTTACTGATTTTTGCTATAAAATGAACTGGCACAATTCATGGTGATATAAGGAAAAATTAACTATACCCAGGTTTATTAATCCGTACAAAATAGATTTTAATAATGCTCAGGTTCTTTACACAAATTGTATATCAAACGTATATTACAATAGATGCAGTATCTGAACATGTACAATTATATTCCGGGCATTATATAAAATGCATCTTATGAAGATTGTGTTAGTTGGCTCAGGGAATATAGCCACTATTTTTGGCAGGCTAATAAAAAACGCCGGTCACCACATTATCCAGGTATTAAGTAAAAATATTGAACATGCACAAGTATTAGCAAGTATGCTTGAATGCGAAGCTGGTGTTTTTGGCAAAACAAATCTTCTTGATGCAGACTTATATTTGTTTGCTATAACTGATAGTGCGCTGCATCATCTTGATCATTATGTAGATTTAGAAAATAAACTGGTTGTACATACTGCAGGTTCCATATCCAAAGATGTATTAAATACTGTTACAGACAGGTATGGCGTAATTTATCCTTTGCAAAGTTTAAATAAAGATGTAGATCACTTGCCTCAAATACCAATATTAATTGACGCAAATACTACAGATGTTCTCACTCAACTTAAAGATTTTGCACTTACTATTTTTCAAAGTGTATCAGTAGTTAATGATGAAGAAAGGCTAAAGTTTCATATTGCTGCAGTGTTTGTAAACAATTTTACTAATCATTTATACGCGATGGCTGATGATTTTTGTTATCAGGAAAACATTGATTTTAAAAAACTGATTCCGCTGATACAGGCTACTGCAGAAAAGATAAAAAAGTATTCGCCTAAAGAAGTACAAACCGGCCCTGCCATAAGACAGGATATTTACACCCTTGGTAAACATCTCAAAATGCTTTCTGCTGATCCTGATCTAAAATATATATATCTCAAGCTTTCGGAAAGTATTCTAAAACTTCACCAGGTTAAGTAACATTCACGGTTTAAATAAAGAAATAACTTATCTGCGTTAAACATTAATTTTGCAGCCAATAACGCAAAAAAGATGTATAACATTACGTTCAAGTTTGAGCAGAAGGGACTGGCGCCTGTAACTATAAAAAATGTGGAACCTGGCCAATCCATATTAGAAGTTGCACTTATTAATGATATTACATTACACCATAATTGTGGGGGAGTTTGCGCCTGCAGCACATGCCATTTGTATGTAGAAAAAGGCGAACAACATTTGGAAGAACTAAGTGATAAAGAAGAAGATTTTATTGACAGGGCAATTAATCCAAGGCTTAATTCAAGATTGGGTTGTCAATGTGTTTTACATGAAGGAGAAGACGAAATAATTGTAACACTTCCCGATCAAACACAATTTTTAGGAGAGTAATGTTGCTTCTATAAAGTTTAATTATTGCATAAAATAAGTGCGTCATTTCAAAATAATAAAATATGGATGTTTTTGAACCACCAATTAACTGGAGCGATTACGAAGATATAGCTCAAAAGCTCTATGAACGTTTTGGCGATGAGTTCAACGAAGGCAAAATATACCGGATGCGATTTACAGATCTTCTTAAATGGGTTTTAGAGATTCCGAATTTTGCCGGTAAACCAGATGAAAGTAATGAAGGACACCTGGAAATGATACAAAGCAGCTGGGTATACGAATGGAGAGATAACCAGAAATAGTTTTATGATTGGTGTTTTCAATTTATTAATTCAACAGAAACGCTGTTTAGCTGAGGTATGAATACTCTTTCCAAATTCAAATTAATAAAAACATTTGTTTTTGATGTTGACGGCGTACTTACTGATGGTACTTTATTAGTACTTAACGATGGGCAAATGGCCCGCCGGATGAATATTAAAGATGGGTACGCTTTACAGCTGGCGGTAAAAAAAGGTTACCGCGTTGTAATTATATCAGGCGGTAATTCAGAAGCTGTAAAAGACAGGTTGCAAAAGCTAAAGATAACAGACATATATATGCAGGTAGAAAATAAATTGGAGTTACTAATTAAGTACATCAACAACAATGACCTGTCATGGAATGAAATACTTTTTATGGGCGATGATATCCCTGATTATAATTGTATGCTCCACTCATTAATAGCCTGCTGTCCTGCAGATGCAGCATCTGAAATTAAAGCAGTATCCCATTATATTTCTTCGTTAAAAGGCGGCCAGGGATGTGTAAGAGATGTTATTGAAAAAGTGCTGAAACTTAACAGCAATTGGGATATGGATAAAGAATCTCCGGCTGTTTAGTATCTTGTCATAAATATTTACATCGTTTTTAAGCATGAATTTATTTGCCGCTTTTTTTAAACTAATCCGCTGGCCAAACCTTTGTTTTATTGCACTCACACAAGTTTTATTTTACTATTTTATTTTACCTTTTGTTTACAGAGATAAGTATTTTGAAGTGGCGCATTCACTATCGCAGGTAAACTTTTATCTTCTTATAATTGCTTCCTCATGTATTGCGGCTGCCGGCTATATTATTAATGATTATTTTGATCTTAATATTGATTTGGTGAATAAGCCTGCCAGGGTGATTGTTGAAAAATATATTAAGCGAAGATGGGCTATAGTATTTCATATTATACTTTCGTTAACCGGCTTTTTGTTGAGCTTTTTTATAGGTTATAAGATCAATAATTTTTATATCCCGTTTTTTAATCTTCTGGCAATAATTAGTTTATTTATTTATTCCACAACATTAAAAAAGAAGCTGCTTATAGGTAATATTTTGATTTCATTATTAACGGCATGGGTAATAATTGTGATTGCTATGGCAGAATATAAAACTCAATATTCAAATGATAATGCTATAAACGATTATATAAACCGCAGGCTGATAAAACTTTCTTTTTTATATGCAGGATTTGCCTTTATTATTACCCTTATCCGTGAAGTAATTAAAGATATAGAAGACATGAACGGCGACTTGAAATATGACTGCAAAACGATGCCTGTTGTGTGGGGCGTTCCGGTAGCTAAAGTTTTTGCCGGCGTATGGCTGGCTGTACTGATTGGTACAATAATCATTCTTCAGTTTTATGTATTTCATTTAGGTTGGTGGTTATCTGTTAGCTATAGTGTTGTGCTGATTATTATTCCGCTGGCCTTAATACTTAAAAGATTACATGCTGCGCAAACTTCTGAACAATATCACCGGTTAAGTTCCTTTATAAAATTTGTAATGCTTGCGGGAATTTTATCTATGGTATTTTTTAGGATTTATATATAGTAATTGTTGATCTTTCTATGCAAAAAATAATACTGGCATCGCGTTCACCACGAAGAAAGCAAATATTGCAATTAGCAAATATCCCATTTGTAGTAAAATCTGTTGAAACTGATGAAACATATCCGCAAGGCTTATTGCCTGAACAGGTTGCGATACACATAGCCCGCAATAAAGCAAGAGCTATAAAAGATACATTGAACACGCAGCAAGAAATGATGATTAATTATCCTGTATTATCAGCTGATACAATTGTGGTGCTCGGTGATGAAATTATAGGAAAGCCCGCTAATAGAAATAATGCAATTGAAATATTGCAAAAACTATCCGGTAAAAAACACCAGGTTATTACCGGCGTAATAATATTATACAACAACAGTGAAATAGCTTTTGCAGATGTAACGGAAGTTGCATTTTATGCGTTAACTATTGAGCAAATAGAATATTATGTTGACAATTATAAACCTTTTGATAAAGCAGGCGCTTATGCAATACAGGAGTGGATTGGTGTTGTAGGAATAAAGAGTATCAACGGAGATTATTATAATGTAATGGGTTTGCCTGTAAGCCGGGTTTTGATTGAGCTGCAGAAAATATTAAGTTGAATTATCCGTTCTTATTTTCTCCTTAATCATTTGCATGACAGAGCGGCTCTTACAATATATATGGCAGTTTCAGTATTTTAATAAGAGTGAGCTTGCAACATCATCTGAAGAATTATTGCAGGTAATTTCCGCGGGAACTTTAAATAATAACCAAGGCCCGGATTTTTTATTAGCCAAAATAAAAACAGGCAATACTATATGGGCTGGTAATATTGAGCTTCACATCAATTCGTCTCACTGGAATTTACATAAACATTCAACTGATGATAATTATCAAAATATAATACTTCATGTAGTGTGGCTGCATGATAAAGAAATTAAAGATGCAGCCGGCAACAATTTACTTACGCTTGAATTACAAAGCCGTGTATCAAAGTTATTGCTTGCAAAATATGAAGAGCTCATGAAAGCTCCTTTTTTTATTCCGTGTGAAAAACAAATTCACCAGGTAAACGAACTTATTTTTAATAACTGGAAACAAAGACTATTAATAGAAAGATTACAAAAAAAATCAGCGGTTATTTTCCATCATCTTACTCAAAATAATTTTCATTGGGAAGAAACATTTTGGTGGATGCTTGCAAAAAGTTTTGGAACAAAAATTAATGGTGAAGCATTTGAAAAGATTGCACGTTCTGTTCCTGTAAATATTCTTGCCAAACATAAAAACCAAATCCATCAGTTAGAAGCATTGCTGTTTGGGCAGGCAGGATTGTTAGATAAAGAATTCAATGATGATTATACTTTGATGTTGCAAAAGGAATTTTTATTTCTTACAAAAAAATATCAGCTCATATCGCCGGAAGTTAAGTTATTCTTTTTGCGGATGAGGCCAGCAAATTTTCCCACAATCCGTTTGGCGCAGCTGGCTATGCTCATTCATTGCAGCCATCATTTATTTTCAAAAATAAAAGAAGCAGTTACATTAAATGAGATAAAAACATTACTGAATGTTACTGCAAATGATTACTGGCATTATCATTATATGCTTGCTGAACAAGCTGCTTTTAAAAAGAAAAATATTGGGGCGCAGATGATAAATAACATTTTAATAAATACTGTTGTGCCTGTCCTTTTTGCATACGGCCAGCATCATGCGGAGCAAGTTTATATGGATAAATCCATTAGCTGGCTGGAGGAAATTGAAGCAGAGAAAAACACAATAACAAAAGGCTTTGAAGCTTTAAACATGCTTAATATAAATTCCTTCGACTCGCAATCATTTATTGAGCTCAAAAATGAATATTGCAACAAAAAACGTTGCCTGGAATGTGCTGTTGGTAATGCTTTGCTAAAATCTTCAGTTTAATTACTGTAATGTTCTTATATACTTTTATTCCCATTCATATACTATATTCACCTTTATATCGGGATGAATACTTTTAGTAACCGGGCAATTATTACCGGTTTTTTCCAGCACTATTTTATCTTTTTGTTCTATAAAAAGACTTGTTAAAAATTTTACATTTACATCAATTTGTCCCACTCTTCTTGGGTCGCTTAACATGTGTTTTGTAACCTCAAGTTTAGTGCCCTGTACATCAATATTGAGGTCTCTTGCTTTTATTGCAATCGTAGTTATAATGCAGGTGCCGAGCGAAACACAGAGCAAATCAGTTGGCGAAAATTTTTCTCCTTTTCCACGGTTATCAGTTGGCGCATCGGTTTCGATTATTGTTCCGCTTTGTAAATGAATTGCGCTGCAACGCAAATTACCTTCATACATTATTGAAGTTGTCATTTGTATTTTTGCCTAAATTTACATAAGTAAACATCAATCTATTTACATGCGAAAGTTATTTTTAATTACGATATCTTTTATCATCAGCATTACTGTTTTCAGCCAAAAAAATAAAAAGGAAAGAAGAGAGCAAAACAGGCAACGCATTAATGAATTAGTAAAACAGGAAGAAGAAGGTGTTATCACTTATCAAAAAAGCTTTGCCGGTGGCATTAAACTTATAAGTGATGGATATGGAGTTTTTTTTGAATTAGGAAGAGCCCAATCAATAAAAAAAGGACTTCTTTTTCAATTTGAAATAGATGAACGTAAGACTTTGAAAGAAGAGAAGCAAAGTTATGGTTATAGCACACCGTTTATTTATGGCAAAGAAAATTTCTTTTATCCTGTGAAGCTTGGCGTACAGCAAGAAAGTTTATTTGGAAATAAGTCAAATAAAAATGGCGTGACTGTAACCTATAATTATGGCGGAGGAGTGAGCCTTGGATTACTAAGACCATATTATGTTCAATTAGGTTCTACAGGCGAATATGTAAAATACCAATCAGACAGCGCACAATTTTTAGATCCTAATGTGATAAGCGCAGGGCCGGGATTCAGCAAAGGATGGAGCGATATTAAAGTTACGCCTGGCTTGTATGCCAAGACAGCGCTGCGTTTTGATTATGGAAGCTATAACGAAGTAGTTTCAGCCGTGGAAGTAGGTATCAGCGGTGAGTATTATTCCAAAGCCCTTCCTTTGATGGTACATATTCAGCCTAAAAAATTCTTCTTTACAGGTTATGTAGCCATTATGTTTGGCAAGCGAAAATGATCTTTATAAATGAAAATATCTTTATAAATAATAACAGTGCATTAAATACATTAAACATACATTAATGATTGAAATACCCATCGCAGGGCAAGAGATAGAAGTGAAATTAAAAAAGCCAAACTGGTTAAGGGTGAAATTACCAATAGGCGAAGAATATAAACATGTAAGAAATCTTGTAGATAAACACCAGCTTCACACGATTTGCGAAAGCGGAAATTGCCCTAACATGGGTGAATGCTGGGGTGAAGGCACAGCCACATTTATGATACTCGGAAACATTTGTACAAGAAGCTGCGGATTTTGTGCAGTAGCCACAGGAAAGCCGCTGCCTGTTGATTGGGATGAGCCGCAAAGAGTGGCGGAGGCTATACATTTAATGCGGGTAAAACATGCAGTAATAACTTCTGTGGACAGAGATGAATTAAAAGATGGCGGCTCAATAATCTGGTACAATACCATTAAAGCCGTAAGAGCATTGAATCCCACAACTACGCTGGAAACTTTGATACCTGATTTTAAAGCTGAGGCTGAGAATATTCATCGCATAATAGAAGCTGCTCCCGAAGTGGTGAGTCATAATATTGAAACTGTAGAGCGATTAACAAGAAAAGTAAGAATTCAGGCTAAGTATTGGCGCAGCATGCAAACATTGCGTATTTTAAAAGAAGGTGGCATGCGTACAAAAAGCGGCATCATGCTTGGCCTTGGCGAAACCATACATGAAGTGGTTCAAACCATGAAAGACCTCAAAGAAAGTAATGTTGATGTAATAACTATCGGGCAATATCTGCAGCCCTCTAAAAAACATTTAACGGTAGAGCGGTTTATTCATCCTGATGAATTTGCTGAATTGCGTGAAACAGGCTACAACATTGGGTTTGACTATGTTGAAAGCGGACCGCTTGTACGCTCATCTTATCATTCTGATAAACATGTAATTGCTGGTTGGGGAAGAAATAGATGGCTCCAGGAACGTCATGAAAAGTCTTTATTCAATTAAGCATTTAAGAAAGATGGCTGCAAATTATACTTCTTGTAACCCATAACTTTAATCAAAAAATTTTATTACCATTCAATAGCTTTTTTTATAGATATAGAAAATTTAATAAGAATAATAATTGTATCTTGCTAATCGTTGAATCAACCTCAGCGCCACCAGGAAGTAAAGAATTATTATATCCTTTATTCTTTTCTTACACTCCAATATCCGTTTAGCTTAAATCACCATTATCTGATGTCTTATTAACACACAATATGTGTTAGAGAATAGTAATAAATATTATTTTGAAATAACGTATGCTGGAAACTATAAGAAAAAGCTGGAGTAAAATAAAATTTTATAATCCATCTAAAGACAAGTCAGGATTTTCAAATAATTCTGTTGCATCTAAAACTAAATATCATGGCAGGTTTTCTCAAAGAATTAAACACAGGCATGTTACTTTTTGGACGTCTCCTGATACTGAATTAATAAAACAAGTTATACTGCATTCTACCGATCCGCTTTCAAGATGGAAGAATGGAAATCATTGGCAGAGAAAACTCAGCAACAAATTTAATTCACGTGAATTTGCCAGGCTTCATGGTTGCAGTACTGCGGAATTATATTGGAAGGGAAGGGATGTGCATACAATAAATTTTGATGCACTGCCTTCATGCTATGTAATAAGGCCTACAGCCGGGCACTCATGCCAGTTAGTTTTTTTAATGGCAAACGGAATAAATTTATTAGATAAGAAAAAGTATGAAAAAAAAGACCTGCTAAAAGTATTGGCCAAAGCTGTGAAAGAAAACAAATACCTTGAATTTTTAATAGAAGAATTTGTGAAGACGGAAGACAAGGAATATAAAATTCCGGTTGATTATAAATTTTATACGTTTAATGGAAAGATCGCCGTGATTGAGAGAATTGAACGGTTAAGCGCAAAAAGTGGATTGGTTAGTTACTATGATGAAGATTGGAATGTTATAGATAATTTAAGCGTAGCAAAATACGAAATAGGAGCATCGCAATCGCCGCCTGACTGCCTGAAAGAAATGGCGGAACAGGCCAGGAGACTAAGTTTGTCATATCAAATATTTGTAAGAATTGATTTCTATGCTACCGATAAAGGAGCCGTTTTTGGCGAGTTCACGCCTACACCAGGCTGCGCCGATTTTCTCACATTTAAAGCCGACAAAATCTTTAATGATTATTGGGATAAATTTTGTAAAGGAATGATTTAATAAAATGTAAAATAAACCTGCTCTGCAGCAAACCTTATACTTTACTGCAAACATTCATCCTTTAAAACTATTGCATTGTGGTTGCATGCGCTTTGTTCATTGCATTCATTTTCTTTATGTAAAATAAGCCGGTAAATTTTCGCTGTGTATTGTGAATACAGTATTCATTAAATTGCAATTAATGAATAATGCAGAAGATCAAAATAAGGCTGCAAGCATAAAAAGAATGGTTGCCATGTATAATATGATCCCAAACTTATTATGGTCAATAATTAATTTCACGCCAATCTTTATTTTTTGTTATCACAACATAAATACAACATTGGGGTACATTTTTTTAGCAATAAGTTTACTTACAACATTACTGCCGGTATCATTTTTTACTTATATACAGTTAAGCACAACTACATCATTATATAAAAAAATAGGAGTGAAATTCATTAATAAGTTTACCCAAAACGGTGATCTCATAAATGGTTTAATAAGAAAAAGATTTCCGCGGTATAATGTTATTTCAACCAGGAATATTTCTCATAAAAAACTTTTACGCCAAACTTATATGTTTGAAAAATTCCACTTTGCAATGTTTGTATTTTTTACTTTAGTAATTGTATACGCTTTAATAAAGAAATATTTTTTGTGGGCTTTTATAATAGCTATCAGCAATATTGTATACAATGTTTATCCAAATCTTTTGCAGCAATATATTCGTATAAGGCTGAATTTATTCAATAAAAAAGGAAATAATATTATACGTAATTCTCTTATAAAAGAAAGGGAAACGTAATAAGAAGTAGCGAAGTTTTGGCAAATAACAACAAAGATGTTGGTTTAATAATTACAAAGTTCCATTAACTTTTCTGCTTCATTTCCCACACAAGAGCGCTTGCCCCAAGTATCGCAGCATCAGATTCTTTCAATTCGCTAAAAATCAGTTTTACTTTGTTTTGAAAAATAGGCAACAGGTTTTTCTCCATGTGCTTTAGGGTTGGCTTTAATATCATATCACCACATCTTGTAAGGCCGCCAAATAAAATAATAGCTTCCGGCGAAGAAAACATTACAAAGTTTGCCAGCGCTTCTCCTAATATTTTACCGGTAAATGCATAAACTTTTTTTGCAAGTGCATCATTTTTCATGGCGCATTCATACACTACTTTGCTATCAATTTTTTTTACAGGATAATCTCTTAATAAACTTTTTTCTTCAGGATACTGGCTCAGCATTTCTACAGCAGTTCTTGCTACGCCGGTTGCAGAAGCGTATACTTCCAAAGAGCCATGCATTCCTGTTCCATGATGCAGCCTTCCACCCGGAACTACTATTGCATGACCCAACTCACCGGCAAAGCCATCATGGCCTAATATCAGATGGCCATTTGCTACAATGCCGCTGCCAACGCCGGTTCCAAGCGTTATCATAATAAAATCTTTCATGCCTCTTGCAGCGCCATACATCATTTCGCCTACAGCCGCAGCATTAGCATCATTTGTTAAAGCCGCAGGAAGCTCAAATTTATCTGATACAAGTTTTGCAAGTGGTATAATTCCTTTCCATCTTAAATTTGGCGCATACTCAATGGCTCCTGAATAAAAGTTCCCATTGGGTGCTCCTACTCCGATGCCCTGAACATTTGAGCGGCCAAGAGACTCAATTACAGGTGACAGCTTTCCATATAATGTATCTATAAAATCTGTTACTTCTGCAAAATTTTCTGTTTTTAATTCTCCCTTTTGCAAAATTTCTCCACGGTGATTTACAATTCCATATTTTGTGTTGGTGCCTCCAATATCAATACCGATGGCCAGTTCATTAGAGAGATCCATGTAAGTACGTTTTAAAATATTTTAATTAGGAATTATCTTATCCATTATTACTATAAGATATTAGGAACTCTAAATTATAAAAGACAGATGTTTAATAATAACATTCTATCTTTTAGTGGTTAATGTGCAACAACTGCTTTCATATCATAGTCAATTCCCTGGGCTTTTAAAATGGACTTAGCTCTTACTGCGTAAAATGCCAGGTAACAAAAACAAGCAACGCCAACAAAGTAAGAGAACTGAATTCCTAATAAATAATCTGACGCTAAAAACCCTTGCAGCAAACTAATAATACCGCCACCCATAATCATCATTATTAAAAAATTAGAGCCTGCACTTGTGTGTTTTCCTAAGCCCGCAATTGCTAATGTATAAATGCAAGGCCATAATGTAGAACAAAACAAACCCACGCTTGTAAACGCATAAACGCTCACCAGTCCGTCTGAGAAAATGCCAATCAGTAATGCAGTAATACCAAAGAGAGAAAAGATCAAAAGCTGGGTTGCAGGATTTCCCTTGCTTAAAAAATCGCCGATAATTAAGGCAATAATTATTAACCCATAAATGTAAAACGGAGTAATATCGTGGTTAGCTAATTTATTAATTAAAAGAAAAACACCAAAAGCAAGATAAGGCATTAACAAACGAAGAATAGATTTAAGCTGGTTGCTTACCCCGAAAGCGCCAACAGATGATGTCCATCTCCCCATCATAAGGCTTGCCCAATAAAGAGATACAAAGGGCGCAATGTTCTGTGTAGGAAACTCTTCGCCGGACGCCGTTTTCAAATGCACTTTCATAAATTGAGGCAGGTTGCTTGCTGTTGATACTTCTACACCTACATAAATAAAAATGGCTATCATACCCAATACCAATTGCCCGTATTTTAAGGCACCTTGCCTGCTGCCGGGCAAAGCATAAGCTGGCCGCAGCTCTGCCGGTTGTACATCAGTTGGTGTGGACACTTTAGCTATATCCTGTTCATCTGTTTCCAGTTCAATTTTATTGGGAATAGAAGAAAACTTAAAAATTACTGCCACTAATAAAAATAAGCCACCAAGAATTAAGTAAGGCGTTTTTACAGCGCTAATGTCTGCAATTTTTGCAGTGTCACTGGTAACAGAACCAAATATAGCAATGCTTACTAATACAGGGCCAATGGTAGTCCCAAAATTATTTACGCCACCGGCCATGCTTAATCGTTGTGCGCCGGTTCGTGGATCGCCCATTACAATTGCTAAGGGATTGGCAGCGGTTTGTTGTAATGAATAACCTAACCCGATTATAAATAAGCCGGATATTAACAAAGCGAATGATGCACTCATTGCAGCAGGATAAAAAAGTAAAGCACCAACAGTAGAAAGGATCAACCCTAATGCAATTCCGTTTTTATAACCAATACGGTTTAATATATCACCGCCGATTGCCCTGCTTATAAAAAAATAAATTATTGCCCCAACAGTGTAGGCCACATAAAAAGCGAAAGATATCATTTGGGATTGCCACTGCTGCAAATGCAATTTTTCTTTAAATACAGGGATAAGAATATCATTGCTGGCAGCAACAAAACCCCAGAAGAAAAAGACCATTACAAGAATTCCAAATTGTGACCATTTTGTTTGTTGTGTCATAATGCAATCGGTTTAATGAGAGACGGAAATTAAACTGTTTTTTTTGTAGCGAAAAATTTAAGTTACTTATTTTATAACATAAGAAAAAGAATATATCTTGACGTTGAATACAAAATATAAACTCTGCAAATGGAAATAATTCATGTAAGCGCTGAATGTTATCCCGTGGCAAAAGCAGGCGGGCTGGGCGATGTGGTAGGTGCACTTCCTAAATATCAAAATAAGCTTGGCCATATCGCCAAGGTGATAATGCCAATGTATCGCACTAAATTTTTAATGGAAAATACTTTTGATGTAGTACATAAAGGAGCATTTGGGCTTGCGAATTATTGGTTTGATTATACGATTATAAAAGAATCAACTAACAGGCTTGGCTTTGATCTTTACCTTGTAGATATTTTTGGTTTACTTGACAGGGAAAAAGTGTATGGCTATGATGATGACTCATTGCGCTTTACTGCTTTTCAGATAGCTGTAGTGGATTGGATAAGCAAATGGCAGCATACACCGGATATAGTTCATGTGCATGATCATCATACAGCGTTGATACCTTTTATGATGCAAAATTGCTTTGCATACAGGCATCTTTCTTTTTTAAAAACTGTACTTACTATACACAACGCTGAATACCAGGGATGGATGGGCTGGGACAAAGCGAACTATATTCCGGATTGGGACAAATATAAGTGGGGTTTACTGGAATGGAATAAAACAATTAATCCCCTGGCTTCTGGTATTAAATGTGCTGCAAAAGTTACCACAGTTAGCAATGGTTATTTAGCTGAGTTAAAGTATAATGCCAATGGCCTTGAAGCGCTATTTGAATATGAGAAAGGCAAATGTGTTGGCATATTAAATGGCATTGATGAAGAGGTTTGGGATTCTTCCACAGATACTTATATTGAAACGCAATTTAGTATTGAGGACGTGGAAGAAGGAAAGGCAGCAAATAAAAAAGTATTGTGCGATCTTTTCAATTTAGATTCTTCAAAGCCTTTAATCATTTTTATAGGAAGGCTTGTAGGCGAAAAGGCTGCTGACCTTTTGCCACAGGCGATAAGTGATTCTATCTATTACATACATGGCAGTATGAATTTTTTGATATTAGGCAGTGGCGATCCGGGCATTGAATATAATCTTGAACAAATGAAAAGCGCCTTTACAGGTTTTTATAATTCACAAATTGGCTACAACGAAAAATTAAGTCACCAGATGTATGCAGGTGCAGATTTTTTATTAATGCCCAGCCGTGTAGAGCCTTGTGGCTTAAATCAAATGTATGCTATGAGGTATGGAACCATTCCTATTGTACGTAATACTGGCGGCTTGCGTGATACAGTAAAAGATTTCGGTGAGCCGGGAGGTTATGGCATTTGCTTTAATACGGCAAGTGTTGGCGACATAACTTACTCAATATATCGTGCTGTACAATTATATGCAGAACCGAAACGGGTAAACGAAATTGTAGAACACATTATGCAAATAAATAACAGTTGGGAGAACAGCGCCGGTGCGTATATTGAGGTATATAAAAGCTAATTCCAATTGCGAATTATTGAATTTAGAATGGAGAATTGATACTATAATAATTAAACCAATTATAATCAAAAAAGAAAATATTTTAAAAACAAAAAGTTTTCACTTTGCAATAAGGATTATCAATCTTTATAAATTTCTTAAAAAAAAACAGGGCGAATATATTTTAATAAAACAGGTTTTAAGAAGTGGCACTTCAATTGGAGCTTTGATAAGGGAATCGGAAAATGCCGAAAGCACCAGGGATTTTGTTCATAAATTGACTATAGCTTTAAAGGAGGCGGACGAACTCAGTATTGGCTTGAATTGCTTTTTGCTACAGGATTTATAAATAAGAAAATGTACGATTTAATAAATGTAGATGCAGAAGAATTAGTTAAACTATTAGTAGCAAGTATTAAAACCATAAAGTCAAAAATTTAACTATTGATAATGGAAAATTGAAAAATGAGAAGATCAAAATAACTAAATAAATTCTCCATTCTTCATTATAAAATTCTCAATTAAACTATCAATTGTCAACTATAAACTATCAACTATTATGATCAGTAAATCAATAATCGCAGTTATTTTAGGAGGTGGTGCCGGAAGCAGGCTTTATCCGCTCACTGCCAGCAGAAGCAAGCCTGCCGTGCCTATTGCAGGTAAGTACAGGTTAGTAGATATTCCTATTTCCAATTGTATCAACTCCAACATTCACAGGATGTATGTGCTCACACAATACAATTCTGCTTCGCTCAATAAGCATATTAAAAACACTTACCAGTTTAGCGCATTCAGCAGCGGCTTTGTTGATATACTTGCTGCCGAGCAAACGCCTGATAACTCTACATGGTTCCAGGGAACTGCGGATGCTGTGAGACAATCTGTAAAGCACATCGAAAAAAATGATTTTGAGTATGTGCTTATTTTATCCGGCGATCAGCTATACCAGATGGATTTTGGGGAAATGGTTGATAACCATATAAAGTCAGGTTCCGAAATTAGCATTGCAACGATACCGGTAGGAGAGAGAGAAGCGCCTGAGTTTGGTATTTTGAAATCCAATGATAAAAATGAGATCACTTCATTTATTGAAAAGCCTTCACGAGACGTATTGCCGGAATGGGAAAGTGATACCGGTAATGAAATGCAAGACCAGGGAAGAAAATATTTAGCTTCAATGGGTATTTATATTTTTAACCGCAAATTGTTGTTTAACCAATTAATGGAAGAACATAAAACTGCAACAGATTTTGGTAAAGAAATTATTCCTGCCTCTATAAGCAAGTACAAAGTTTCCAGTTATCAATATGATGGTTATTGGACAGACATTGGAAATATTTATTCATTCTACGAAGCGAACCTTGCGCTCACATTGGATTTGCCACCTTTCAACCTGTTTGATAATGCAAAAATAGTTTACAGCAGGCCACGTATGTTACCGCCGGCAAAGATCAGCGGCACCACGCTTGAAAAAACAATTATTGCAGATGGTTGTATAATCAATGCCTCAAGAATTGAAAACAGCGTAGTTGGCGTAAGAACACGCATTGGCCATGGAACTACAATTGTAAGCACCTATTTAATGGGAAGTGATTATTATGAAACGATAGCAGAAATTGACTATTCAGCTGAAAGAGGAATTCCTAAAATGGGGATAGGCGACAGGTGCTATATTAAAAGTGCAATAGTTGATAAAAATTGTCGCATTGGTAATGATGTAAGAATAAACGGAGGTTCACATTTACAGGACACTGATCATTCTTTATATACTGTGAAAGATGGTATTGTAGTAGTTAAGAAAAACGGTATAATACCCGACGGTTTTGTTATATAGATATTAAAACCTGCTTTGCTGCTATAAGTTTATGTAGCATAAAGATGGTGTAGAATTTACACGTTTATAAAAATCAACGATTGCCATGTCTGAAATTGAAACAGATTTTGTGACTCCCCATTCGCCTTTGGTTGCTAAGCCCCGGCTTTCTTTCAAACAAATAGTAAACATGAGTTTTGGATTCTTCGGAATTCAATTTGGGTTTGCTCTGCAAAATGCCAACGTATCCCGTATTTTTCAAACCTTAGGTGCTGAGATTGATAAAATAGGAATTCTGTGGATAGCTGCGCCCATTACGGGTTTGATTATACAGCCTATCATAGGTTACCTAAGCGATCGCACCTGGCATCCAAGGTGGGGAAGAAGAAGGCCGTTTTTCTTTTTTGGCGCTTTGCTTTCTTCCGTAGCATTATTTTTAATGCCGCAATCAAGCATGTTATGGATGGCTGCCACATTGTTATGGGTGCTTGATGCTTCCATTAATATTTCCATGGAACCTTTCAGGGCTTTCGTTGGTGATAAGCTTCCGTCTTCACAAAGAACAACAGGTTTTGCGACGCAGACATTTTTTATAGGGCTCGGCGCTGTCATTGCATCTTTGCTTCCCTATATTTTTACTAATGTTTTTAATATCAGCAATACGGCTGCGCCTGGCATAATTAGCAACTCAGTTAAATACTCGTTTTATATTGGCGCTGTAGTTTTTTTATTTTCTGTTTTGTGGACAGTTTTTACTACTAAAGAATTTCCTCCTGAAAATATAGAAACATGGGAAGAAGAAAAATTAAGAACGAAAGGTTTATTAAATGGCTTTGCAGAGATAACAAGAGGAATATTTACAATGCCGGCAACAATGCTGCAGTTGGCCGTTGTACAATTTTTCACATGGCTTGCTTTTTTTTCTATGTGGATATATACCACTCCGGGCATTGCGCAAAATACTTTTAATACAACTGATACTGCATCCAAAATTTACCAGGATGCCGGAGATTGGGTTGGTGTAATGTTCATGGTGTATAATGGCATATCTGCAATTACTGCATTTCTGTTACCATTACTCGCTAACAAAATAGGCAGAAAATATACGCACATGATATGTCTTATCATTGGAGGAATTGGATTAATATCTATGCTATTTATAAAAAGCCAAAGCCTTTTATTATTACCAATGGCAGGCGTTGGTTTGGCCTGGTCTTCTACATTAACTATGCCTTATGCAATTCTTGCCGGCGCTTTGCCACCAGGCAAAATGGGATTTTACATGGGTGTGTTTAATTTCTTTATCGTAATTCCTCAAATTCTTGCAGCCGCTATTCTAGGTTTTTTTGTAAGAAGTGTTTTTCATGAGCAAGCTATATATGCACTTGTTGTGGGTGGCGTATCAATGATGATTGCGGGTATTTTAAATTTTATTGTGAAAGATAAGGATGATATAAAAAGTAACGTGGTTAATAATTTATCATGAAAACCAATTCAAAACCCCATTGTATGAGTGTCATAAATATTGTATAATCTCCATTATAAAAATCTCTCTTTACAGATTTTACCTGAGCATCTAAATGATAAAAAATTACTTACAAAACATAGCCAAAACAACCGCTCAGGGAGATGCAAGAGAAGAAAGTTATTATGCTCACTTTTCCAATTTTCTCAAAGAGTTTGCAGGTAACATTGAGCGGCCGAAAACACAAATAACCACACTTCCTAAAAAAACTGAAGCCGGAAATCCTGACTTTCGTGTGTGGGATGGCAGGCAGCATATTGTAGGTTACATTGAGGCGAAAGTGCCGGGTGAAAACCTTGATGTGATTGAAAACAAAGAACAGCTAAAGCGCTACCGCTCTGTATTTCCCAATCTTATCCTTACAGATTTTTATGAATACCGGCTTTATCGTGATGGGCAAATGGTTGATAAAGTTTCTATAGGGAGACCTTTCATTGCAAAAAAATTACAAACCGTTCCACCAATTGAAAATGAAGAAAAGTTTGTTATCCTTCTTCAAAAATTCTTTTCATTTTCATTGCCTAAAGTACTTTCTGCAGAAAATCTTGCAAAAGAATTGGCGAACAGAACAAGGTTTTTAAGAGATGAAATAATTACCAGGGAACTTGAAGAAGAACAACAGCAAAAAGGACGCATCTACGGATTTTATAAAGCCTTTAAACAATATCTGGTGTCTAATCTTTCTCAAAAAGATTTTGCTGATATTTATTCGCAAACCATTACCTATGGCTTGTTTGCAGCGAGAACAAGAGCCGGCAAAGAATTTAACCGTGAGCTTGCTTACAAATTAATTCCGCCAACGATTGGTATATTAAGAGATGTGTTTGAATTTATTTCTCTTGGCAAAGCGCCGCTGCAAATGGAAGTGATTATTGATGATATTGCCGAAGTATTGCAGGTTGCTGATGTAAATAAAATTCTTGATGAGTATTATAGAAAAAGAAAAGGTGAAGACCCGATTGTTCATTTTTATGAAACGTTCCTGAACATTTATGATCCTGCAACAAGAGAAAAGCGTGGCGTGTATTATACGCCTGAGCCGGTTGTAAAATACATTGTGCGTTCTGTTCATTCATTACTAAAAACGCATTTTGATTTATACGATGGCCTGGCCAATAAAGAAGTCACCTTGCTTGATCCTGCAGGCGGCACGCTTACATTTCCGGCAGAAGCCATTAAGATTGCAGTGGAAGAATTTACCTCAAAATATGGCGATGGCGGAAAGAAAAATTTTATAAAGAACCAGTTGCTGAAAAACTTTTACGCCTTTGAGCTGATGATGGCGCCGTATGCCATCGGGCATTTAAAAATTAGCTTTTTGCTGGAAGAACTTGGCTATACCATGCAGGAAGATGACAGGTTTAAATTGTACCTCACCAATACACTTGACATGGAAGACCTGCAGCAAACAGAAATCCCCGGTCTTGAAAGTTTGAGTGAAGAAAGCCACGAAGCAGGCAAAGTAAAACAGCAGGAACCGATATTAGTAATCCTCGGAAACCCGCCATACAGTGG
>CAXSDW010000030.1:28335-33759 GCA_964236235.1 uncultured Chitinophagaceae bacterium | reverse complement strand
GGCAGGAAGTGCAGCAAAGCGAACTTCAAAAAGATAAAAATATTTTTAGAAAAGAACTGGAATGGATGCGCAAGCAGCCAAAGGCACGTACTACAAAATCAAAAAGCAGGCAGGATGCGTTTGCCCAAATTGAAGAAAGAGTAAGCCAGCAAAAAGATGACACAGATATTTCTCTGCAGGTAAAAATGACAAGACTTGGCGGCAAAGTGATCGAAATGAAAAAGGTGTATAAACATTATGGAGATAAGTCTATTATAAAAGGGTTTGATTACACTTTTAAAAGAGGTGAACGTATTGGAATTGTTGGTAAAAACGGAGTTGGCAAATCAACATTTTTAAAAATTGCTTTAGGAACCGAGCCGCCCGATAGCGGGAAAATAAATCATGGTGAAACTGTTGTTTTTGGAAATTTTGCACAGGAAGGTTTGCAATACAAAGAAGATAAAAGAGCGATTGAATATGTAAAAGATTTTGCTGAATTTTTTCCTTTGGCAGATGGAAGCAAAATCAGCGCATCGCAGTTTATGGAAAAATTTGGCTTCAATGCACAACAGCAGTTTACTCCGCTAAGCAAATTAAGCGGTGGAGAAAAAAGGAGGTTACATTTGCTGAGCATACTTTTTCTCAATCCAAACTTTTTAATTCTTGATGAACCCACCAATGATCTGGATTTGCAGACATTAAGAACGCTTGAAGAATTTTTAAAAGACTTTCCCGGTTGCATTTTAATCGTTAGTCACGATAGGTATTTTATGGATAGAGTGGTTGATCATTTATTTGCTTTTGAAGGTGATGGCATTATCAAAGATTTTCCCGGAAACTATTCACAGTACAGGATTTGGAAAGACCAGGAGGTAATTGAAAATGTGCAGGCAGCAAATAAAAAAGAAATCAGTCAAACAAATAATAAGCTCGAATCTAACAAAGAAAAAACAAAAGTTTCTTTTAAAGACAAGCATGAGTTTGAGACTTTGCAAAAAGAAATGCCTGCGCTTGAATTAGAGAAAGATACCTTACAGGAACTGATGAATTCGGGAACGATGGCTTTTGAGGATCTTCAAAATGCTGCTGAAAGAATCAAAGAAATAATGAAACTTTTAGATGAAAAAGAGATGCGCTGGCTTGAGCTGAGTGAGATGATGTGATATTTTATATTATAAGCAGCAAGTTGTAAATTTGGAAAAAGACATCGTATGTCAAAAGATATTTTAAAAAAGGAATTACATGATTTGATAGATAATATGCAGGATGAAGGAGTTCTAAATATGCTCAAAGAAGAATGCACTTTTTATTCTGACTCAAAACAAAAAGAGTTAACGGATGATCTATCGCGGGAGCAAATAGAAGAATTAAAAGAACAACTAAATGAAGATCCGCTGAAAGATACCGTAAGCCTTGATGAATTTAAAGAAGCAACGGCAAGATGGCGTACCAGGTAGTTACAAAAATCCGTTTTAATAATAAAGTAACTAAGGTTCTTGCTTTTCTTGAAAAGGAATGGTCATACAAAGTAGCACAGGACTTTTTAAAAAAGATCGATAAAAATTACAAATACTCTCGGAACAGCCATTAATAGGAATATCCTCTAAAAATATAAAAGTGTTCGTTGTGTTTTAGTTACACGTCATAATAAAATATATTATAGAGTACAAGGGAATAAAATTATAATCATAAATCTTTTTGATACCAGGACTGATCCTAAAAAAAATCCTTATTAGTAGTTTTATACTATTCATGAACAATATGATTAACTTTCTTTTCCAGAATTCAGTTTCATGAATCAGCGCTTTTATTCTCTTGATGTCTTTCGAGGCGCTACAGTGGCGCTGATGATCCTGGTTAATAACCCCGGATCGTGGGATCACATTTATACTCCTCTTGAGCATGCACCATGGCATGGATGCACACCAACTGATTTAGTGTTTCCTTTTTTCTTATTTGCCGTAGGTAATGCACTGGCATTTGTAATGCCGCGGCTGGAAACAGCAGGCGATAAAACTTTCTGGAAAAAAATTCTAAAAAGAACTTTTTTAATTTTTGTAATCGGTCTTATATTAAACTGGATGCCTTTTATTAAATGGGATAATGATCACGTTGTTTTAAAACCATGGCAATACGCTGATGCAGACGGAAATCCGGCGGGGGTAAGGATATTGGGGGTTTTACAACGTATTGCGCTTGCTTATTTTTTTGCTTCAGTCATCATTTATTTTTTTAAAATTAGAGGAGCTTTTGTTGTGGCATGTGTAATTCTTTTGGGCTATTGGTTCTTGTGTGTTGCAGGAAATCCATCTGATCCGTTTAGTTTGAATGGATGGTTTGGAACTGCAATTGATAAAAGAATTTTAGGAGATGCTCACATGTATCATGGAGAAATTGTAAAAGGGAAAGCAGTGGTTTTTGATCCCGAAGGTTTTATGAGTTTATTTGCGGCAATTGTACAAGTGATCTTTGGATATTTTGCAGGAGATTATATTTTGAAAAAAGGTAAAACACCTGAAATGATAAACGGGCTTTTTATTGCCGGTTGTGTATTTGTTTTTACAGGCGTGTGCTGGAATATGGTTTTTCCCATCAACAAAAAAATATGGACAAGTTCATATACCGTTTATACTACAGGCCTTGCTATGCTTACTTTAGCGGTCTTAATTTATATAATTGAATTTAAGAACCAAAGAGGCTGGTGGAGCAGGTTCTTTGATGTTTTTGGAAAAAATCCGTTGTTCATTTTTGTATTAAGTGGAGTGTTGCCAAGACTGCTTGGTCTTATAAGAATTACCAACGGAATATCTGCGCAAGGCAAACCAATATATTTGTCTCCGTTTGGCTGGTTTTACGAGCATGTTTGCAAACCGGTTTCAACCAATCCTAACAATGGCTCATTGCTCTATGCAATCTGCATGATATTATTTTACTGGCTTATTGTATGGTGGATGGATAAGAAAAATATTTATGTAAAGGTTTAACATCTTTGCAATGAAGCAATTTATATTGCAACACTTTCATTGAGCATTATTTCATGTGTGCCATCCACAACACTTACTCTATACACTTCGGTATTAATCTCAAATTTCTTTTGATAAGCAGTTGTAGCATCAAATAAAAATTTATCGAGTTCATCTTCTTTTACAATATTAATAGTACAACCTCCAAAGCCGCCACCCATAAGTCTTGCACCAATTACGCCAGGGTTTTGTTTTGCCAGCTCTACTAAAAAATCCAGCTCTCTGCAACTTACCTGGTATAATTTACTAAGGCCTTCATGCGTACGAAACATTAGCTTACCAAATTCAACTAAATTATTTTCCTGTAAAAATTTTGCAGCTTGTTGGGTTCTTAAAATTTCTTCTACAACAAACCTGCAACGGTCATAAACCTTTTCGCCCATTTCATCTTTATAAGGTAATATATCTCCGGCATTTTTTATATCTCTGAAAGAATCAATTCCAAGTCTGTCTTTTAAAATTTGCAAACCTTGCTCACATTGTTTTCTTCTTATATTATACTCTGATGAAGCCAGTGAATGATGAACTTTTGAATTGATAAGAATAATTTTATACCCTGTTAAATGCAAAGGAAAATATTGATGTTCTACGCTTCTGCAGTCGAGTAATAACACATTATCTTTTTTGCCCAGCATATTTGCATATTGATCCATAATGCCACACATCACCCCGGGATAATTATGTTCAGCTCTCTGCCCTAATAATGCAAGTTCTTTTCTGCTTAAGCCAAAGTATAAAAGCTCATTTATAGCAAATGCAACTCCACCCTCCACAGCAGCAGATGATGAAATGCCTGCACCATTTTCTATATCACCACCAAATACACAATCAAACCCTTTTAGATTTAAACCAAGCAATTTAAATTCATTTACTACGCTGAGCACATAATTTTTCCATCCTTCCAATTTTCTTACATCAACAATTTTAATTGAAAGTTTTTCATCAAAATCAATTGAATAAAAATTCAAATTATCTGTATTATTTAAAGCTACTGCATAATACATTCCTTTATCAATCGCAGCAGGCATCACAAATCCATCATTATAATCAATGTGTTCGCCGATAAGATTTATTCTGCCAGGTGAATAATAAAAGTGAGGAGTTGAAGAAAAGTTTTTGGAAAAAGCATCTCTTACTTTGAAGGCAATCGTATTCATATGTCTAAGATAGTAAAGTCATTTTATATGAAGTTTAAAATGTGCTTTCTCAGACTTTTAACAGTGCTGGTTATCATAATCCGGCGGTAAAGTCAGATGTAAGAGAAATTATTTCTTTGTGACTATTCTCTTTATGAATGAACAATTAATTACTCTCTAAAATTTTCATTACTACTTTTTCCTCTATTGTAAGATCGGCCTTATTATCATTAGTTTCAATTTCATCGAGCCCGGAAATATAATTCTCTATCTTTTTTGTTTCGTAAAGAGATAAGATAAGCGGATGAACATAATACTTTTTACAAACTGTTCTTGTATTGCCAAGATGTTGAGACACCTGGTCTAGTACTTCTACAATTCTTTTTTTTGTTTCAGCTTGCGTATCGCAGCAGCCAATTGATCTTAATGCAAGAAATGCCTGTACAGTTCCGGCCCATGTTCTAAAATCTTTTGCTGTAAAATCACCGCCGGAAACCCTGCGAATGTATTCATTAACCATTCCTGAATCAATTGATTTCGTTTCTCCGTTTTCATCAAAATATTGAAATAGTTCTTTGCCCGGGATATCTCTGCATTGCTTCACAATAGTAGAAAGTTTTTTATTTTTTAAACTGATATCATGAAGTACTCCTTTTTTTCCTTTAAAAGAAAATTTTAATTCGCTTCCCTTAATTTTTACATGTTTATCTTTTAAAGTAGTAAGACCAAATGACCCATATAATTTTTCGTAAAAATTGTTTCCTACACGAATGTTAGTACGTTCCATTAAACTTACTACAGCAGCCAAAACTTTCTGCAAAGGCAAGCCCTGTAACGCTAAATCCTTTTCCAACTGAAGCCTGATTATTGGAATTACTTTTCCAAAATCATGAAGGCGGTAAAATTTTGTATGGCTTCTAAACTTATTCCAGTCTGGGTGATACCTGTATTGCTTCCTGTTCTTAACATCAAGACCGGTTACCTGTAAATGGCCGTTCGCTAATTTACATATCCATACATTTTGCCAGGCAGGAGGAATAACGAGATGTTTAATTCTTAATAATTCTTCATCGCCGTTTATCCTTTTATCTTTAAATAAATACTCAAACTTATCACCTTTTTTTACTCTTATAATGCCAGGCTCTGTATCATTTACATAAACAAGTTTGGCTGCCCTGGCCGTTTTCACCGGGTCATGAATTATGCTTTCAATTCTTTTCTTAGTTAATTTAATTGGTTCCTCTGCAATTGATGCCATAATTATATTTTAGACATTACAATTT
>CAXSDW010000030.1:0-28235 GCA_964236235.1 uncultured Chitinophagaceae bacterium | reverse complement strand
ATAACATAGTAAAACTAAAAATGTTTTATCAATGTAAAAATTGCATTTAGATTTTAGGTTATTACATTCTGCAGCTTTACAATTGGCTTTGGCTTTAACTTGAATATTAATCCATGAGGAAATAATTCTACATTTCAAACTATTTTATACATGTATGTTGTAAATATATTACCTGGCTATGCATCTTCATCAAGATCGTCTTCATCCAAATCGTCATCGCCAAGATCATCATCCTCAAGGTCAATTTCTTCCAAAGGAGTTTCAGTGTCCAGTTCATCAGCTGTATCATCACCTTTTGGATCCGATTCCAAAACTTCTTCATCATCAAGGCTGTCATCTGTATCAATATCATCATCGACTTCATCAAGGTCATCATCCGTATCCAAATCATCGTCTTCAGCATCTGGCAAATCCAAAGCTGATACATTTCCAGGCAACGCTTCTGATGCAAAGGCTGATTTATTACCGTAATATTGTTTTGTGATTTTCTCTTTAGCAGTCATAATATTAATTTTAAATAATTATTGTAAAATCTATCATAAAATGATGGAGAAAAATATGTGCCATAAAATTATTTGTTATGTTATTTAAAATCGTAATAAAGAACCTTACACTTACTTTTAGCAATGAATTATCTTGCTCATGCTTATCTTTCCTTTAATAATCCGGGCATACTTGTAGGGAACATGATAAGCGATTTTGTAAAAGGCAATAGTAAATTTTCGTATTCCCTTCCTGTTCAAAAAGGAATTGAACTTCATCGTGCAATTGATCAGTTTACTGATAATCACCCTGCAACCAAAGCTGCAAAGCTTTTCTTTAAGCCAGCCTACCGCTTATATTCCGGGGCATTCGTTGATGTTGTGTATGATCATTTTTTAGCTAATGATGCTAATCAATTTATTTTTGATGAAGACCTCGTTGAATTTGACAGGGATGTTTGCCAAACATTGCAGGATCATTTTACTGAGCTGCCCGCAGGTTTTCAAAAGATTTTGCCGTACATGAAAAAGCAGAACTGGCTGGCCAATTATAAATATAGATTTGGGATTGAAAAAAGCTTTGAAGGATTGGTAAGAAGAGCGCTTTATATGCATGAATCGTCCACCGCATTTTTAATTTTTACCCGGTATTATGACGAACTAAAAACTTGTTATAATGAATTTTTTCCTGAGCAAAAAACTTTTGCAGCTCATCAGTTAAGCAACCTTTTAATGAGTTGATGCCATCTACCTTTAACCAACTATCTTCATAATTATAAAAACGACAATGAAAAAAACTATTATGATTGCCTTGCTTGCAATTTGTTTACAGGCGTCTGCGCAAACACTGGCTTCAAAACTTCCCCCTCTTGATAAATCTCCGATGGACATGAGTTATTATCCGCCGGGATATCCCATACTAAAAATTCAGGATAAAGTTACTGAGCCGTTAGTGATGAGGTTGGTTTATAGTCGCCCTCAACTCAATGGCCGCAGGGTTTTTGGGGAGCTGCAGGAATATGGAAAAGTATGGAGATTAGGTGCAAATGAGGCTACAGAAATAGAATTCTTGAAAGATGTAAAGATAAAAAATCAAAAAATTAAGAAGGGAAGATATACATTATATTGTATTCCTTATCCTGATAAATGGACATTAATATTGAATAAAGAAACAGATACATGGGGCAGTTTTAAATATGACCAATCGAAAGATATATTAAGAATAGATGAGCCTGTAACTAAAAATGAAACCACAGAAGCGCTCACAATGATCTTTGAGAAATCCGGTTCGGGAGCAGATTTATTTATGTATTGGGATGATATAAAAGTTGCTTTACCAATTGAATTCAGGAATTAACTCATAGATATTTATCAGCAATATATTTTCTGAGAGTAATAACAACAAGGCTGAAAAAATTGCTGACCTTTGTTGATTATTCTAATTTACAATTTATTTAAACCAGCATAATATGAAGCTTGCCACAAAACTTATTCACGCCGGCATTGAGCCAGATCCCTCTACGGGAGCGATTATGACACCAATTTATCAAACGTCAACTTATGTACAAAATTCTCCCGGCGATCATAAAGGTTATGAATATGCAAGAACACAAAACCCTACAAGAGATGTTTTGCAAAAGGCCCTGGCCGCAATTGAAAACGGAAAATTCGGTTTATGCTTCAGCAGCGGAATGGCCGCAACAGATACCGTAATTAAATTATTAAATCCGGGCGACGAAGTGATAGCTGCGAATGATATGTATGGCGGAACTTACAGAATGTTTACAAAAGTTTTTGAAAAATACGGATTGAAATTTCATTTTATAAACATGCGAAATGCAGACAATGTAAAAAATTATATTAATAGCAATACTAAACTCATCTGGACAGAAACACCCACAAACCCGATGATGAATATTACAGATATTGAAGCTGTTGCAAACATCGCAAAACAACACAATATCCTGCTCTGTGTTGATAATACATTCGCTTCTCCTTACTTGCAAAATCCACTTGATCTTGGTGCTGACATTGTATTACATTCTGCTACTAAATATCTCGGCGGGCATAGTGATGTTGTGCATGGGTGTCTCATTGTAAATGATGGTATATTAAAGGAGAAATTACAGTTCATACAAAATAGTTGCGGAGCAGTTCCCGGCCCCCAGGATTGCTTTTTAGTTTTGCGGGGATTAAAAACCTTACATCTAAGAATGCAGCGCCATTGCGAAAACGGAGAAAAGATTGCCAGGTTTTTACGCAGCAATCCAAAGGTTCAAAACGTATACTGGTGCGGCTTTGAAGACCATCCGGATTATGCTGTTGCCAAAAAACAAATGCGTGGTTTTGGAGGCATGATGAGTTTCACCTTGAAAGATGATAGCCTGGAAGCAGCTAATAAACTAATGTCTGCCACCAGGCTTTTTTCACTGGCAGAAAGCCTTGGCGGAGTTGAAAGTCTCATCGGCCATCCGGCCAGCATGACGCATGCCAGTATACCAAGAGAAGAAAGAATTAAGAATGGTTTGACTGACTCATTGATAAGACTAAGTGTAGGTATCGAAGATGCTGATGATTTAATTGAAGACCTTGAGCAGGCGATGGGTAAAGAAATCAAACAAAGTCTTGCAAACGATACTCAGAAAAAGTTACTGTCTGTATAAGACATTAGCCAGCTTTATATCGGGTTATCTTTGCGCTGGTGGTAAATAACTTAAAAGCATTTCTTGATAAAAAGGTTAAAGAATTTAACCGGCCTTCTTTTATAAATGATGACCCGGTTTGTATTCCTCATTTATTTTCCCAAAAAAAAGATATTGAAATTGCAGGTCTTTTTGCAGCAGTATTTGCATGGGGAAACCGCACAACTATTATAAATAAAAGTAAGGAGCTGATGCAACTGATGGACAATGCGCCTTACCAGTTTATAACCGGCCACCAGCCAAAAGATCTTAAACGTTTATTTCATTTCAAACACCGCACTTTTAATACTACTGACCTTTTGTATTTTATTGAATTTTTAAAACATCATTATTCAAATAATAAATCGTTAGAGTCTGCATTTTTTAATGATGAAACAATTAATAATTCAACTAACACGGTTGAAGCTGCTTTAATTTTTTTCTTCCATTATTTTTTTTCCTTATCTGATGTTCCGTCGAGAACAAAGAAACATATTGCTTCTCCTGAAAAAAATGCCACCTGTAAAAGATTAAATATGTTCCTTCGCTGGATGGTGCGTAAAGATAATGCCGGTGTAGATTTTGGACTATGGAAAACGATCTCGCCTGCGCAACTGATATGCCCCGTAGATGTACACGTAGCGAGGGTTGCAAAGCATTTCAAATTATTAACACGAGACGCTGTTGACTGGAAGGCAGCGTTGCAACTTACAACGTACCTGCGTACTTTGGATGCAAATGATCCTGTGAAATATGACTTTGCATTGTTTGGTTTAGGAGTTCTTAAAAGAATGTAATTATCATGGTACAAAATAAGTTAACAGCTATATTAAATTCACAATTACAAGCAGAGTTGTCGTATTCTATTTCAGAAGATTTGTTACAGCAAGAGTTAGCCGGGTTTATTGAATATTTAATTAACACAGACTTTGAAAGGCTCGTACAAATTCTTTACAGAACAGATGTAAGTGAAAGCTGGTTGAAAAAAATATTACACTCAAAACCAGCGGAGAATACTTCGATAATTATTGCCAAACTTATCATTAAAAGAGAACTTGAAAAGATTGAATCAAGAAAAAAATATAGTAACCGCAGTGAAGCTGACAACCATGAAAGATGGTGATATGCTGAGCTATCACTTTTAAAAATTTCATGTATTATCTTTATCCATATCTTGTTTTAAATGAAAATAATTGAAGTAAATAATAAAAGCACTGCTAATGAATTCATTGATCTTCCACGCATACTTTATAAAAACGATCTCAATTTTATTTGCCCTTTAGATAATGAAATAAAAGCCATTTTCGATCCAAAACTTAATAACTTCTTTTCCTACGGCATTTGCAAACGATGGCTGGTAAAGGATTCCAGTAGAACAATTGGCCGTATTGCTGCTTTTATTAATTACGAAAAAAATAAAAATCCTGATTTTATTACCGGCGGTATTGGTTTTTTTGAATGTATAAATAACGAGGCCACATCCTTTCTTCTATTTGATACTGCAAAGCATTGGCTGCAGCAACATAATGCTAAAGCGATGGATGGCCCTGTAAATTTTGGTGAGAACGATAAATACTGGGGGCTTCTTGTGCAGGGTTTTCGTCCGCCTGCTATGGGTATGAACTATAATTATCCTTATTACCAGGCTTTGTTTGAAAACTATGGTTTTACAAAACAGTACGATCAATACACAAATGTCATTCATCTTAATAAACCATTTCCAGAACGCTTTAATAAAATTGCAGAATGGATCGCTAATAAACCTGAATATACTTTCAGGCATTTAGAGATAAATAAGTTTGAAAAATTTGCAGCTGATTTTCAGGAAATATATAATGATGCATGGAGCGATTTTGAAGATTTTACGCCAATACAATTAGCCACTATAAGGCAATCATTCCGCGACATGAAACCAATAGTTGATGAAAAAATTATCTGGTTTACTTATTACAATGAAGAACCTGTTGCTTTCATTTTAGCGCTGCCGGATATTAACCAAATTTTAAAACCATTAAAAGGTAAAATGGATTTGTTAGAAAAGATTAAGTTTTTATGGTATAAAAAAACAACCACAATAAACCGCATACGATTTATTGTGATGGGCTGTAAAAAGAAATTTCAAAATAAAGGAATTGAAAGTGGTATGATAAAAAAACTCGAAATAGAAGTATTACCACGCAACACTATAAAAGAAGTTGAATTGGCATGGGTAGGAGATTTTAATAAAAAAATGATTGCATTGCATGAAGCCACAGGAGCGGAAAGAGAGAAAGTACATCGCACTTACGGGTATATATTCTAAAAAAAATAATCATTCTTCCCATCTCAAAATATTTGTACAAAAAGAAATAATTTGAATTTCTATCACAATATATAACTTACATTTTCAGCTTAAATAAACATAATGAAATTAGTTTCTTATCAAAATGGTGAGCAGGATCAACTGGCTATTTTAGTTAACGGGCTATTGTATGATACCGATCTTATGCATCCCGATCTGCCCGTTAGTATGAGCATGTTTTTAAATTACTGGGAAGATCTATACCCGATAACAATTGAAATTGATAAGAAAATAAAAGAAGGAAAGGTTTCGCGGCAGCAGGGAATAGATTTCAATTTCGTAGAAATTTTAGCACCAATATTACACCCAACAAGTTGCAGGGACGCATATGCTTTTCGTGAGCATGTGGCTGCAGCCAGGCGTAACAGAAGTGTACCAATGATACCTGAGTTTGACGAGTATCCGGTGTTTTATTTTACCAATCATAACAGTATACAAGGGTCGGGCAACGTGGTTTGTATGCCTGATCAACTGGAAAAACTTGACTTTGAATTAGAAGTGGCGATTGTTATTTGTAAGCCGGGAAAAAATATAAAAGCCGAAGAAGCTGATGAATATATTGGCGGCTATATGATAATGAATGACTTTAGCGCAAGGCGTTTACAAATGGAAGAAATGCTATTGAACTTAGGTCCGGCTAAAGGGAAAGATTTTTGTACAGCCATAGGCCCAACGTTGGTTACACCGGATGAAATCGAAGATTTTAAAGTAGAATGTAAGCCTGGTCATACTGGTAATGCATATAATTTATTAATGAAATGTTGGGTAAATGATGTGCAGGTAAGTGAAGGTAATATGGCAGATATGGATTGGACATTTGCTGAGATTATTGAGCGTTGCTCTTATGGTGTGCAATTATTTCCCGGTGATATTATTGGAAGTGGCACAGTGGGTACAGGATGTTTTTTAGAGCTGAATGGAACGGCTAAACTAAGTGATCCTTATTACCAGGAGCAATGGTTAAAAGAAGGAGACGTGGTAGAAATGGAAATAGAAAATTTAGGTAAGCTTAATAATACTATCGTAAAAGATGAAAGCGACTTTTCAATTTTAGCATTAAAGAAAAAAGCTGAGGTTGACAAGTGATGAATTATGTATAAATGATTGTGATTAGAGTTGGATCTTACTTCAATTAAAAAATCGAAAATAATTATCTTTACAAAAAATGAGTTCTGCAATAAAAATATTACCACATTATACTTATGAAGATTATTGCAACTGGGAAGGCAGATGGGAGTTGATTGATGGAATTCCTTTTGCAATGAGTCCTGCGCCAACACCAAAGCACCAATTAGTAGGGGGAAATTTAATAACAGAATTTAATATTGCCCTGAAAAAAGTAAAATGCAAAAAGTGCAAAGTATACGAATTTATTGATGTAAAATTTTCTGAAGACACTATTCTTCAGCCCGACGTTTGTATAGTTTGTGAACCAATCACTAAACACTTTTTAGATTTTCCGGCGACATTAGTGGTAGAAATTTTATCGCCGGCTACTGCCTTTAAAGATCGCAATTCTAAATTTTTTCTTTATGAAAAAATGGGAATAAAATATTTTTTAATTGTTGATATTGAAAGACAGATTATAGAAATAAATACACTTCACAGTCAGCAATACCAGCTTACAACTTATTCCGGAAGCGAACCTTTTCAATTTGTATTAGAAGATGAATGCATAATTTCCGTTGAGTTAAACAACATCTGGGAATGATCGGGCATCAGATAATATACTTTAATATTTATTAATAATCAGTGCAGTGAGCCAGTGAAATTGACATTAAACTAATAAATACCTTTACAGTAATGAGTTCTGCAATAAAGATATTACCGCATTACACGTACGAAGATTATTGCAATTGGGAAGGCAGGTGGGAATTGATTGATGGAATTCCTTATGCAATGAGCCCGGCGCCGGTTCCCGAGCATCAGCGGGTGGTTATGATTTTAGGAAGAGAGCTGATAAATGCGATAAAAAAGTCCAAGTGTAAAATGTGTAAAGTCTATGATTTTATTGATGTAAAAATTGATGAGGATATTGTTTTGCAGCCTGATCTGTTAATTGTTTGCAAGCCGATTACTAAAAATTTTTTAGATTTTCCTGCGGCTTTAGTTGCAGAAATCTTATCTCCTGCCACTGCATTTAAAGATCGTCATGTAAAGTTTCATTTGTATCAGCAAATGGGAATAAAATATTATTTAATCATTGATATAGATAAAAACTCAATTGAAATAAACATATTAACTGATCACCAATACCAGCCTGCAACTTATTCAGAAAGCGGACCTTTTCAATTTGCATTAGAAGATGATTGTAAAATAGATGTTGAACTAAACAACATCTGGGAAGATATGTAGTTGCTTTATTACTTACTGTTCCTCCAATTCTAATTAATGAAAGCACTATTATTATCAATCCTCCTTTATCCATTCATCACTTTCTCTCAACCAACTTATTTATATAAAAACCTGGTGTTTGAAGGCGGAGGTATAAGAGGTCTTGCATACCCGGGAGCCTTGCAGGTTTTAGAAGAAAAAGGAATTATAAAAAATATTGAAAGAGTGGCCGGCACTTCTGCAGGCGCCATTACTGCCTTAATGGTCGGATTAGGATATAACAGTCATGAAATTGATTCGATTATTTACTCATTAAAAATTCAGCAGTTCAATGATGGGAAAAGCATATTCGGAAAAATAAAGCGAATGAAAAAAGAATATGGCATCTTCAAAGGAGATAAATATGAAAGATGGCTCGGGAAGTTAATACAAAGTAAAACAGGCGATGCAAACATTACCTTTTTGCAATTACATCAGCTTCATCTCAACAACAATAATTTTAAAGATGTTTATTGCACAGGTACAAGTATTACACAGCAAAAGTTAACCATCTTTTCGTGGTCTGCTACGCCTGCAATGCAAATAAAAACTGCAGTTCACATCAGCGGAAGTATTCCCGTTTATTTTAAACCTGTAGCCATTGACAGTATGTGGAATGAAGTATCAATAAAAAAAAGTAAAGCAAATTATGACCTGTATGTTGATGGCGGCATGCTTAATAATTACCCGATAAATATATTTGATTCGTGCCTGCATGGCGGTGATCCTTTTATTTGTGATGATATAATTTTTAATAATCAAACACTCGGCTTAAAACTTGAACGGGAAGAGCAAATTCAACAGTTTAATCGCGGTGTTACCAATGTGGCATCGTATCATGTTTCGTCTCTTAATAATTACCTGATGGCTCTTAACAACTTGCTCCAGGAAACGCTTGGAAGAAAAACAACTGATCTCAAAAATGAAAAGGGAAGAACAATTTATATTAGCTATGGAAACATTTTTGGAAAGCCAAGAAGGGTTAATGAAACAGAAAAAAAAATACTGATTGAAAACGGCAAAGGTGCTGCACAAAAATTTTTTGATGCTGCACAAACCGCCCCTGTTAAGTAATACAGCTCTTTGCTCATCTCCAACTCAAAAGTTACCTTTGCAGAAATTGAAGAAAATATAATGAGTACACAGCATCTTTCAGAGCAGGAAATCATAAGAAGAGAAAAATTAACAGAGCTTAATAAGTTAGGTATTGATGCTTACCCTGCAGCACTATACCCGGTAAATACAACTTCATTGTATATAAAGGAGCATTATAAAGGCGAAGAAAATAAAAATGACTTTACTGAAGTGTGCCTTGCAGGCCGCCTGATGAGCATACGTGATATGGGCAAGGCATCTTTTGCAGTGCTGCAGGATAGCGAATCGAAGATTCAGATTTATATTAGAAAAGATGATGTATGTACCGGAGATGATAAAACTCTTTATGATGTTGTATGGAAAAAACTAATTGATATTGGAGACATCATTGGCGTAAAAGGATATGTGTTTACAACCAAAACCGGGGAGACATCAATACATGTAAAAGAGTTTTCAATCCTTACCAAATCATTGCATCCGCTGCCGGTTGTAAAAGAAAAAGACGGAGAAACTTTTGATGAAGTAACTGATGCTGAATTTCGCTACAGGCAGCGTTATGCTGACCTGATTGTAAATCCTCATGTAAGGGAAACGTTTATCAAAAGAACAAAAATGATTAATGCATTTCGTGAATTTTTGAATGAACGCGGTGCATTGGAAGTGGATACTCCTGTATTGCAAAGTATACCAGGAGGCGCAGCAGCACGGCCTTTCATTACGCATCACAATGCATTGGATATTCCATTTTATTTACGTATTGCCAATGAATTATATTTAAAAAGATTGATTGTTGGCGGCTTTGATTGGGTGTATGAATTCAGCAGAAATTTTAGAAATGAAGGGATGGACAGAACGCATAACCCTGAATTTACTGTGCTTGAATTTTATGCAGCTTATAAAGATTATTTATGGATGATGGAATCTACAGAACAGCTATTAGAAAAAGTTGCTTATGCAACTAATGGCCCGGCAAAAGTTATTAGTGGTGGAAATGAGATTGATTTTACAGCGCCATACAAACGGATAACTATGTATGATGCTATTAAAGAATATACAGGGATTGATATTTCCCAAATGAATGAAGAACAGTTGCGGGAAGTATGTACACAGTTGCATATTCATGCAGATAAAACAATGGGTAAAGGCAAGCTCGTAGATGAAATTTTTAGCGAGAAGTGTGAACATCATTTTATTCAGCCAACATTCATAATTGATTATCCTGTGGAGATGAGCCCGCTTACTAAAAAGCATCGCAGCAAAGCCGGTATGGTAGAGCGTTTTGAACTTTTAATAAACGGAAAAGAAATTGCCAACGCTTATACAGAATTAAATGATCCCATTGAACAAAGGCAGCGTTTTGAAGAACAGGCAAAGCTTATGGAGCGTGGTGATGATGAAGCGATGTTTATTGATAATGACTTTTTAAGAGCATTGGAATATGGGATGCCGCCTGCAAGCGGTATCGGCATTGGTATTGACAGGCTTTGTATGTTGCTTACCAACCAGCCATCAATACAGGATGTATTATTGTTTCCGCAGATGAGACCTGAAAATAATGAATAGAATTTGCCTGCACATCTTAGTGATTTATTTCTTTTTTTTCAACGCCAGGTAATCGAGGTAATAGATAACTTTCACAGAGAAGTTATTGTTTTGAGAAGCGGCCATAGTATGATTTAAGTTCTTGAAATAACTGCTGTTTACATCCTGGTTTCCATCATTAATTGCATTTTTATATACAATATTTATAAAACTTCCTGCGGCAAATTGCCATGTATAAACCATATCAATATTAAATAAATTTAGGTTCTGATCAATATTACCGTTGAATGTATTATTCTTTTCTAATGAACCATTGGCCTGCAAAGTATAAAATTCTTTTGCATCAACCTGGCTCCAATAATGTCTTGCCCTGAAGGTGATGCCGTTATTTTTATTGAAATTATATTTAAGGTTAATAATGTTTTCAACAGTATTCCGGTTCCTTCTTGAAAAGATAACATCATTGCTTAAAGGATCAATAGCAGCAAAGCCGGCAGTATTATACTCAGGTAACAAATTAGTAGTTTGACCAACTGAAAACTTATCACTGAAACGGAAATTGTTCCCAATAAGTAAATTATAATTATGGCCGCAAAACAGATCTATAAAACCTACAGTGAGATCTGCAAGAAAGGAATATTTTTTTACCTGGTTAGTATTTATCCAGGCTTCAAAATTTATTTTTTGAGGTGATTTATATACTCTTCCTGCAACTCTTGGCTCGTAAAAGTCGTTACCCTTTATATAAATGCCTGCAAAAAAACCTGCATGCGAAAGATTTTTTAGCTGGCCATTTACATTGAAATTGTAATAAAAATTTTGGTAAGCTGATGGCATGAAACGCCGGCTGTAAGTAAAATTATTGTTCAGGTAAATATTGTTGAACCACTTGCCTGGCTTAGTCCGGCGAAACCCAACCCACAAATAGTGATCAATATAATTGTTGTTAAATAAAATCCCCAGATCGTTCGGGTTATATTTCTCATTGGCTAACTCCTGGTAAAAATTAAAATTGAATGTACCGCTTGTTTTGCCAAATCCCAGGTTGTGCATGTAACCATAAATTGCTTTTCCGTTAACAGCAGATAAGCGGCTCATGGCAATTTTTCCATTCCAGTTATAAGTATTTTTTTTATCATTCAAATCAAACAAAGCTGCAGTAACATTGGCATTATTGTCACTGCCTTTTCTCAAAACATTGGTGTTAATAAAAGAAATTGAAGAATTATTTTTCAATGTCTGGTCTAAAACAAAAATGTTATAATTAGTCAGAGGGTTTGTAATAATTTTTCTTTTATTTCCTCTGTTATCTTCTACAGTTGCATACATTGCTTTAGTGATGGCATTAAAAAAACCAATGCCTAATCCTTTTTCCGTTCGGCCTGAAATTTTTGTTGCGTTGATCAATTTACTTTCTGTCGGATTACTTACAATATGTTCTGTTGTATCAAGCTGGGATGCTACATCGTAATAATGCATCGGCTGTCCGCCAACTCTTCTGGAATAAAATAAATTTCCCTTACTGAATAATTCAGTGCCTTCTGTAAAAAAAGACCTGTTCTCATTATATTTTACTTCAAAAGGAGAAAGATTTAATACCTGGTTATCACTTTGTACCTGGCCAAAATCCGGCACCAGCGTCATATCCAGTGTAAAGCTCTGGCTAATGCCATACTTCACATCCATGCCACCGTTTATTGATGATGTAAAATTTTTTACACCGGCCGTATTGTAAGGATAATGATTAAGGTAAGTAGAAAAATAAGGAGAAAACGACAATCTTAAAGGAGATATTATCTTTCCAATTCCTGTCCATTCACCTTCCTGGCTCATAAGGCCATTCTTATTTGGGTCAACATTACTCCACATATATTGCTGGCCGGTTTTTTGGCGACGCCGGGTAATATTTAAACCCCAGGTTTGGTCATCTTTACTTATAAAACGCAAGGCTGAATAAGGAATCCTCATCTCGAAAGTCCAGCCATCCGGTTGCATTTTTGCATCGCTTTCCCATACAGCATTCCACGTATCATCTTCATTTGTTGGCGTATATTTGGCATCATATTGCTCGCCATAAGGTGTTACATAAAATCCTAGTCCATTAATTTTATCATTATAAGTGTCGAATATCACTCCCACAAAATCACTGCTTCCTATTTTGTCTCTTCCTACTAATTCTTTAGATACACTATCAGCATTTTTTTCGTGACAATAGCCACCTACATAAATTGAAGTGTTATCATAAAGTATATAAATCTCTGTTTTGTTTGCGGGATTTTCTCCAGCGCCAGGCGTTGGTCGAAATTCGATTAAGCCTGTTGCAACCGGGGCAGCCTTCCAGGCCGGCTCATTAAGAATACCGTCAATTTTAAAAGAGGCTGCAGTTCGTTGAGCTGCTAACTTTCTCACTTGTGTTTGCGCAATTACATTATTTCTTTTGCAAAAAAATAATAAAGCACAAATTGATAAAAATTTGAAAGACATGAGGTAAGTTAATTAGCAACTAACGAAAATAGTGTCTAATAAATTTTAGAAAAGATACGCATTACTATACCGGAAAATTACGCTTTATTTAAGAAGCAGCTTAACAGGAAGCTTTTTAACACTAAAATGATTAAAGGAAAAGATCAGGATATAATTTTCCACCGGGGATAACAGCATATTCAGTGAGATCTGAAACACCTTCCTCAGCTAAAACATCTTCATCTATATATGAGTTTCCTGTAAAATCAGCAGCATTTTTATTTAAAATAAAAAAAGCAGCATCTGCCATAATTTCTGGATGACGGCTCATTTTTATAAGGTTATCACCGCCTAATAAATTCTTTACAGCAGCTGTAGCAATGGTCGTCTTTGGCCATAAACAATTTGAAGCTATTTTATATTTTTTCAACTCTTCTGCCAGGCCAATTGCAACCATGCTCATACCATATTTGCTGATAGTATAAGCCAGATGAGACCCAAACCATTTAGGCGCCATATTTATCGGCGGAGAAAGCGTTAAGATATGTGCGTTCAGCGATTTTTTTAAATAAGGAATACATGCCTTGCTTACAAAAAAAGTTCCTCTTACATTAATATCATGCATCAGGTCAAATTGCTTTGGTTCTGTTTGCTCAATTTTTGTTAATGCAATTGCAGACGCATTATTAATAAGCATATCAATGCCGCCAAATGTTTCTACAGCTTTTTGTACAGCATGATTAACCTGTTCTTCAAAACGAATATCACATTGAATTGCGAGAGACCTTCCACCAGCCTGTTCCATTTCCTGCGCAGCAGAAAATATTGTACCGCCAAGCTTTGGGTTCTCTTCAATTGATTTAGCAGCCACTATAATATTTGCGCCTTCTTTTGCCAGCCTTAATCCTATTGCTTTACCAATGCCCCGGGAAGCGCCGGTAATAAACACTGTTTTGTTTTTAAAATCCATTGAATGTTATTAATATGATTTTAGCCGACTGTGTTATGGTAAGCATATAAAATGAAGAAATAAATACAGTTAATGCATCGCTTCGGACAAATCAACCTTGGCTTTTTTATTTCCTTTAACCATTAAAACAAATGGTACACAAATAAGAAATAAAATTCCCAAGTAAAGAAATACATCCATGTAAGATAATACTGCGGCCTGCTTCATAATACCATAATCAAGCGACTTGTAGCTGCTTTGTAAAGCAACATCATCGGTAAGTCCTTTTGCAATAAAATTATGTTGCATTGCCTGCACTCTTTGCTGAACAGCAGCATTGTTCACATCCAATTTACTTACAAGATCATTACGATGAACCATGTTTTGCTGCGCCATAAAAGTTGTAATTGCAGCAATACCAAAGGAGCCGCCAAGCTGCCGCATCATGCCTGTAAATGCAGCGCCCTGGCCTATTTGCTGCCCTTTAAGTGTTGAAAGAGATAACGTTGTAATAGGAATAAATAACATTCCCATTCCCATACCGCGTACTATAAGCATCCAGAAAAAATTATCTGCACTTGTGTCCGGTGTTAATATTTTATATCCCCAAAAAGTAAACCCAAAAAACAATAACATACCTCCGGCAACAAGGTATTGCTGTGGTACACCTTTTTGTAATAACTGTCCTATAATGGGCATCATAAAGGCTGTTGTTAATGCAGCAGGTATCATTAATGCACCCGATTGCTGAGCCGTCCAGCCTAATGTAGATTGGGTATATAAGGGTATTATAAATGTAGAACCATACAATCCAAAGCCCATAATAAAGGATAAGATTGTACCTATTCTCAGGTTCCCGTTTTTTAAAACACGCAATTCTACAATCGGGTTTTTATAGGCTAATTCCCGCCATATAAAAAAGAATAAACCAAACACTGCAACAACTGACAAAGCAATTATAAGAGTGCTGTTAAACCAATCATCGTCGTATCCTTTTTCCAAAACATATTGTAAAGAACCCACAGATATTGCCAGCAAGGCAATCCCTAAAAAATCAATCTCACTTCTGGATTTCTTTTCTGCATATTTGGGGCTGCGAACAAATTGAAGAGTTAGTAAAGTTGCAACAACCCCGATAGGAATGTTTATATAAAAAATATATGGCCATGAAAAATGATCAACAATATATCCTCCAAGAGGTGGCCCCAGCGTAGGTCCTATAATTACTCCCAATCCATAAATAGCCTGTGCCATTCCTCTTTTTTCCGGAGGATAGCTTTCTGTTATAATAGTTTGAGACGTTACCAGTAATGCACCACCTCCTATACCTTGTAAAAATCTGAAGAACACTAGCTCCCAAATACCATTTGCATTGCCACATAAAAAAGAACAAACAGTAAATAAAATGATAGAAGCAGCAAAGTAATTACGCCTGCCAAACTGCTGCGAAAGCCAGCTCGTCATTGGAACAATGATAACATTACCAATTGCATAAGCTGTAATTACCCATCCCACTTCAGTTAAAGTAGCCCCAAGATTACCACGCATGTCGTTAAGGGCAACGTTAACTATAGTTGTATCTACTATTTCCAGTAAGGCACAAAGAATAGCCGTTATGGTAATGATAACTCTTCTTGCACCATATTCTACTAAATTTTCCTGCATAGCGATAAAGATTTATTTTCTACCTGCAAGCATTTCATCAATGTGTATATCTACATCTACATTCATGCCCGGCCTAAGTTCTGTAATTAAAGAATCATGGTTATCAAACTCAATTTTTACCGGAAGCCGTTGTACTACTTTTACAAAATTACCACTTGAATTGTCAGGCGGTAACAATGCAAAACGTGAGCCTGTAGCCGGCGCAAAGGAAGAAACCATAGCAATAAAATCATGTTTGGGAAAAGCGTCAGCATGAACAACAACTTTTTGGCCAACTCTCATTTTATTAAATTGCGTTTCTTTAAAGTTGGCTACAACCCATTTATCTTTATCCAAAACGATACTGAATAAAGACTGGCCTGACTGCAAAAATTGTCCTGGCTGAACACCAACTTTTGAAACTAATCCATCAGCCGGAGCTGTAATAGTTGTGTAAGAAAGATTGAGTTTAGCATCTTCAACATCAACTTCTCTTTGGCGTATTACTGAAGATGCAATGCCAATTTGCTGAGATGTAGCACTGCTTTGAGAAGCGACAACACCTGTTTGTTCGAAAGCTTCATTTCTTTGCTGAACCAAAACCTGGAGCTGGCGCTCAGCGGTTTCTTTAGCAGCTAAGGCCTGTTCATATTGTTGCTGCGTTATAGAATGATCTTTAATAAGATTTGCGTACCTGTTATAATCCTGCGTAGTTCTCCATATATTAATTTTTGCAGCTTCTATTTGAGCATCTGCAATTGCAACACCAGCCCTGGAAGTACTTATATTAGTATGTGCTGCAGTAGTGGTAGCACGGGCTGCAGAAAGATTGCTGCGGGCTGTAAGCAAGGCTGCTTCTGCCTGCTCTAATTTTAAACGCAGATCCCTCTCGTCTAAAATCAACAGCGTATCTCCTTTATTTACCTCCTGATTGTCTTTTACTTTTACTTCTTTTACATAACCCGACACTCTTGATATAACGGGGCTTATGTTTGATTCTACCTGGGCATCATCTGTTTCTTCATGATGCTGGCTATGTATGTATTTAGTAATACCAAACCATCCTCCCAAAACTAACAGTAACGCCAATATTATAATAAAAGTTTTGCTGCGCTTTTTAGGTTGAGGTGCAGTGTTATTTTGAACTACTTTCTTTGTGTCTTTGTTTGTTTCCATATTTCAAGTTTATACATTATTGTTTTTTATTGAGATAGTTGCCCCGCCGTTTGCAAGAGTTTATTATACGCAGCTATTGCATCAGCCTTTGCAGATGAAAGATTTAATTTTGTTCTCAGTAAGGCAACATCAGCATCTAATAATTCAGTTGTTGTTACCAGGTTATTATCAAATTTATTTTTTGTAATTCTATAGTTTTCTGTTGCCTGGTCTATGGCTGTCTGGTAAACATCAATTTTCTTTTGAGCCAGTAAATAATTCTGATAATCCTGGTTTACCTGTAATCGTACCGCATCATTTAATTGAGCTTCATTAGCCAATAGCTGCTGCTGCTGTGCATTTGCCTGCAATAATCTTGTATTAGTTCTCCAGAGAGATGCAAGATTATACTGAACACCAATGCCGGCATTTATAGCATTTGTTATTGTAATTACATGAGGAACATAAGCTGCAATGTAGCCTGCAGTAAGATTTATAGTCGGATAACTTTCCGTTTTTGCAGATTTAATATTTATTCCTGCGGCTTTTTTTCTTAATTCAAGCGCTTGTATATCTTTCCTGTTTTTTAATGCAGCTGTTTCATAATCTTCAAGATTCCGGATCAATCCGGGCTGAGGCACAGAATTAAAATCTGCAATTAATTGCGTGTTTTGTGGAAGCCCAAGCATAAGGTCCATATTTACAATAGCAAGGTTTCTGTTGTTTTCTGCATCAAGAAGTGATAGCTCAATATCTGATGTTTCCAGTTGTGCTTTTAATAAATCATTGCGTGCAAGTAAGCCGTTTTGTTCAAGACGCATTAAAGTGCTGTCCCTGTGTTTTGATGAAACAAGATTTTCCTTTACCAACCCTACTGCCGATGATGCTTTATACAAGTTTGTAAAAGCATTTATAGCATTGAAAATAACCGCTTGCCTGTCATTATCAACATCAAGCACAGTGGCTTGTTGCAGGTAAGTTGCAGATTCAATTCCATACTTTAAACGACCTGCATTAAAGATGGAGTAAGAACCACTAACAATGCCATATGCTGCCTGGGTGACCTTTGGTGAAGTATTGTTAGTTGCTCCGCCTGAAGAATTGTTAGTTTTTATCTTAAGATCAACATTAGCATTATTTAAACGTAAATATGAACCGGAAACGCCAAGTGTCGGAAGCCTGCTTTCCTGTGCCTGCTTCACTAATGCAGCCGCTTCATTTATCCCTGCTTTACCTGCCTGCAGAACATGACTATTTTTTATTGTGAGATCAATTGTTTCCTGTAATGTTATCATTCTTTCCTGTGCCGTTGACTTATTAACAGAAAATAATATTGCTATTACAAGTGTTAAACAAATTATTCCCGAACGGATTAACAGGTTTTGGAGATAAGTTTTCTGATTGCTCATCATATTTTCTTTAAGCTTTATAATCAATTAAAAGGTGAAAACGCATTAGCTGTTTTAAATGCCTGCTGATTCTCTCTTTAAACTTTTTACTTTGGTATGGATTAAAATCTTTATTTTTTTGTATAAGCTTTTGGCACATCGTCTCAGACATTACCAACTGGTTAATTGTTCCAAGTATAGTGGCTATTGTAAGCTCAGGATCAACTTCACGAAAAATGCCCGAAGCAATTCCATCCTTAATTATCTTTTTAATAATTAATATGTTCCTTAGCAATACATCAACAATCTCTTCGTGCATCTGATCCCGCAAATCAAGAGCAAGTTCCCTGTTAAGAATGTGATGGAATAAGGGATTAGAGAATATCCTGTTCAAATAACTGTCTATTACAACATCCATTTTTTCAATAGGAGAAAGCTCCTGGTCATCAACAAGCTTTTGAAAAATCTCTTTTAAAAAGCTTGTTTTTCGCTCCACAACACTTTCAAACAGCTTCTCTTTTGAACCAAAATAATAGTTTATCATGGCCAGGTTTACGTTTGATTTAAGCGCAATTTCCCTTACAGATGTACCTTCAAAACCTTTATGACCAAAAAGTTCCACTGCCACATTTAATATACCGTTCTTTTTATCCATCTGATTTTAAAGAAGCCCAAAGTTAAACGCTTGTTTAATATTCAACAAGCGTTTAACTAATTATTTATTAAAAAAAATCCCCGCAGTGTTGCAGGGAAACATTTATAAGTGTCTGTAAAAATTTATTCTGCTAAATCTGCTTCCATTGAAATATCAGTATTTAATAATTTGGAAACAGGGCAATTCTTCTTTGCATCTTCTGCACATTCATCAAACTTTTGCTTATCAATACCCGGTATTGTTGCACTTACTTTTAGGTGAGATTTTGTGATAGCACCACCTTCTAATGTAATATCACATTGGGTTGTAACCTGGTCGGGCGTAAATCCGGCTTCATTTAAAGTAAATGTAAGCTTCATAGTAAAACAACCTGCATGCGCTGCTGCAATCAATTCTTCCGGGTTTGTTCCTATGCCTTCTTCAAACCTTGATTTGTAGGAGTATTGCACTTTATTCAATACATTACTTTGTGTTGTTAAATCACCTGAACCATCTTTTCCGGTTCCGTGCCAAACGGCTGTTGCATGTCTGTTCATAATTTATTTTTTGTTGAGTAATGAATAATTAAAATTTGATTTAATAATTTTTAGGAAAGCAGGATTGCAAATATAAACAGCGATTATGACTATAATTAACGAAAAACAAAGAAAAAGGTTCAACAAAATAAGTTTCATTTAACCAGGAAATTGTGACGCAGGAACTTTTACAAATCCTTTTGGCTGCAGTATGTGCCATTCCTTAAAATCCTGCGGCGCATCTAAACCTGTACCATCAAGAATATGCGTTTTTGTGCGGATGCGTACAGGCTTATCAGTATAAAACTCTTTACCAATCTTAGATCTGTCCCAATATAATTCGTTACAGTAAAGTGTATCACCAATTGTATTGATAACTTTTACACTGTCTTTAAGAAAAACAATCTTTTGCGTTTCCATATATCTTGCATATCTCGCATCCAGTCTGCTTTCTATCACAAGACTATCGTTATAAAAATCAGCATGAATAGTTTTAGGAAATTCCAGGTATGGCACAGTATCCTCGTAACGGAGCATTTGAGGAGCTGTAATTAATGCCTTTGTTTTGCCGGTAACACTATAATTTATATTTACATCTTTTGCTTCTTCTACACCGATGCGTTTTTTTGCAATAAACTCCCTAATCTCTTTGTCTGAATTTCCACAGGCTGCAACAAAAAGGCAGCTTGTAAACAGAGCTGCCATAATTATTATAATATCTGCATTAAGCCGTTTCATTCATCACAATTATTAATCATACTTATATCTTCTAAACCATATATCACTTAATGAAAAGCCAACACTTATGCGTAATATATTTTCACTGATATTATTTTTATTGTTTCCCCTGCTTCCATATTCAAGAGACATATTCATTACGGAATATTGTGTTTCATAGAAGCTTCTTTTTAATTTTAATGGAAAACCAGCGCCTATGCTAATGGAATATTGAGGAAGCTTTTTATCTGCAATTATATAATCAGGACCAAAGGAAACGCCTGCCCTGTATTTAACAAAATTCCAATATTTTTTTGATTGCGTTGTTGCCGGAAAATATTGCACTCCTGCTTTTGCTATCCAGTTATTTTGTACAAGATCTTTTTGCCCGTAAAAATTATAATTATCCCAATTACTCATTTCAAAATCAGCGCCAAATAACAAATGCGTCTTTTCAACAGTAAACCCAATACCTGCTGTGGCAGGCATTTGTATGATTCCTTTTTGTTCATTTTTTTCATATACACTATCCAATTGATCAGGGTTTCCGGTAGTGCTATTGTATACAAAAGTTTGTCTTAATAAATCTTGTTTTGCGTTATACTTTTGCTGAAGGTTTCCATATACACCTGCCCTTATTATTCCTTCTTTTATCTTTCCGGCATATTGTATTCCTCCATTAAAAAATAATCCGCCAAAGCTTGTTTTTGTTTCGGAGTTTGAACTGTTATATTGTACTGAATCATTTACGAAAATTACTCTTGTGCTATAATCTTTATTGCCGAAAAGATAACCGGCATTAACACCAAAACTTACATTTTTAATTCTCAACCCGGTACCTATAAAAGCTTCATTTGCGCCGCCACTTCCTTCATATAATGACAGTACGCTATCAATACTATTGCGACTGGAACTGTTGATTTTATAATTTATTTTACTAACAGGTCTTAGTCCAAAATTTAGTCCCCACGAAATATTTTTTCGCAGCGCCTTTTTGTTTCCGTTTAATAAAGGAATGCCCAATTGCAGATAAGAAATAATAGCATTATTAGCAGTAAATTTTCCCTGCGGTTCAAGGCTTTTTAATGTTCTTGAATCTACTTCTGCAGCAATATCAAGCGTTGTATAAATTAAATTGCTATAGCTGGCAGGGTTAACAAAATTTATAGCTGCAGGATCTGCAATGCCAGCAGAAATGCCGCCCATGCCACGATTTAAAATATTTCCGTTAGGCACAAGATTGCCAATGCCATAGCGTGAATAAGGAGAGTTTTCCTGCGAAAAAGTAATAAGGGGAAATGCTAATAACAGCAGAGCGAAAAGTTTATGTTTTGGTATTATCATTATGTTCACTAATTGCATACAAACCTTTAAAGATCAAGTCAGGGTCGGCAAATATCTTCTTTTTAAGAAGGCCGACAAAATAAGGCACATCACCACCGGTTAAAACCACGTTAAAGTTGTTGAATTTATCACCATAAGATTCTATTATACCATCAATTTCTTTACTGATGCCTAACAATACGCCGCTTAAAATATTGGTTTTTGTATCATAGCCAATTAAAGGAAAATTAACGTCAGGATGTACCAATGGAAGCTTTGCAGTAAATGCCTGTAAAGATTTAAAACGCATTTCCATACCGGGTGAAATACTGCCGCCTAAAAACTGGTTGTATTTATTGATAAAATTATAAGTGACACATGAGCCCATACTTATTACAAGATTATTTTTAGCAGGATAAAAATAAACAGCACCGGCTGCCACAGCAATTCTATCTGCGCCAATTGTTTCCGGTTTATTTACGGGAGAAGTAAAAGGCAGTTTACTTGCATAGGAAAGTTTATGAAATGATGAGCCTGAGGCAAGCAATTTTTCAACATCAGTATTATGATTTATTACTGAAGATAAAATCGTTTTTGAGGGATTATATTTTGTAAGCAGTTGCTGTATATCCTGATAGCCGTCGCCAGTTAACACAATCGCTTCACTTATTAAATTATTTTTGAATACTGCGCACTTTAAACGTGTATTTCCAAAATCAAAACAAAGGGTGATTTTGTCTTTCATAAATCCAGGCCACTTAAATTTTTAAAATGCCCGTTAAGCTTTACTCTTTCTTTTAACACTTCCATTTCCGCCACTACAGGCAACACTTTTGCCAAATGGCGTTTTAAATATTCCTGCCTTTGCAATTCACTAAAAATACTTAGCAATTCATATTCTCCGGGCAACGAAAGTCCTGCATGATGAGCAACATCATAACTTGATAATTGATCTTCAGACTTCTTAAATTCATTAGAAACTTTGAGTAGTTTGTGCAGCTCCCGAATTCCATTAATAACTTTCAGCATCAGCAAGCGATTACCTTCTTCTATGTTGTGCGGATAGTTAACAATTGCACCGCTGTATAATTTTTCCGGAACTTCTTTTATCTCTTCTAAAATGCGAAAAATCTTGTTTCCCCGGGTCTTAATATCCATTTCTCCATTGTCGTATAATTTGCTAATTTCAATAATATCAACCAGTGTTCCCAATTCATTAACATGATTATTAATCACCGGTGGAATACCAAACGGTTTATTTAATGTTTTACATTCAGTAATTAATTGCTTATATCTTGGTTCAAAAATGTGCAGGTTAAGCTCTTCTCCAGGATACACAACAATAGATAGCGGGAAAATCGGAATAAAGTTGGTCATCAAATTGGCTTTAATCTATTAGCATTTATTTTTTATCAATTGCAAAGTAACAATAAAGAAACATGGGATAGCTTTGCTCATGCCTGTATAATTAATCTTCTAATCTATAATAAGCCGATTAATTATTTGTATTAGAATTTATATTTAAATTTTGTTTTATGTGGCAACAACTTCTGGAGCAAGCTATGGCCGGAAATATAAAATCTCTTGCACGATGTATTTCAATATTAGAGAATGAAGTGCCTGGCTATGATGAAATTCTTGACCAGTTGCATTATAATGATTCAGCAAAAATTATAGGCATTACCGGTGCTCCGGGAGCTGGAAAAAGTACATTGACAGATTCCCTGATCGGAACTCTCTTAAAAGACAAAAAACGGATTGGTGTATTATGCGTGGATCCCTCTTCTCCATTTAACAGGGGCGCTTTGTTAGGTGATAGAATACGTATGAGTGAATGGTATAATAATCAAAATGTTTTTATACGTTCCCTTGCCACAAGAGGTTCGGTTGGAGGTCTTAATCCCAAAATAATTGAGATTACTGACCTGATGAAAGCGGCCGGATTTGACTTCATAATTATAGAAACAGTTGGTGTTGGCCAAAGCGAAATTGAAATTGCAGGCATCGCAGATACAACTGTTGTTGTAATGGTTCCTGAGTCAGGAGATGAAGTGCAAATTATGAAGGCTGGTATTATGGAAATTGCGGATATTTTTGTTGTAAATAAAAGCGACAGGCCGGGCGCAGATATACTTGAAAAGAGCCTGAATGGTATGCTGGCACCGGTTTACAGTCACTCTCACAACCCTGTTTATGTAATAAAAACCATTGCATCTGAAAAAAAAGGAATTGAAGAATTAAAAGAAAAAATCACTGAGCATCTTTCTCTATTAACCCCTGAAAAAAAGTATTGGCTTCTTGCAGAAAAAGCTTTTTATCTTATTCAAAATAAAAGGATGAAAGATGTAGATAAAAAAATATTAAAAGAAATGATAATGAAAAGCGTAGAAGATAATTTTAATTTATATGCGTTTATTAAAACATTACAACCATCACTTTAAGTTAAAACTGTCTATTACTTTTCCACCACTTGTAACCCACAACACCTATTACGGCAAACGGTGTGAGCATTAAATAAATTATACCTGAGTTAAACCCTCTCGCCGGTTTATCACCCATTTGCTGAGTCGTTTTTGCACAAATAGAACATTGCGCTTCAACATTTTCAATAACGAAAATGGAGAAATAAAAAGCGAAAAATAGTATCAGCAGAAACTTCTTCATAATGGATACAAAGATAAAGTTTGGTCGGGACGCTACAGCGGCCTGAACAAAGAATTATAAAAATATTTTATTGTGAACATCATCTCCTAAAACATTATAGCTGTCTATTTAAAAATTTGACAAAAATGATAAGGTAAATGCTCATTTTATTGGAAGCATTGTATATGTTCATGACGATGTGTATACAGCATCGGGACTTACGGAACTAACAATTATTGATGGTCAACAACGACTAACAACCATTACCTTAATTTATATTGCATTATATCGGCTTGCGAAACAGCTTGATAATCAAACGTTGGTAAACAGAATTCATAAAACCTATTTAATTAATGAGTTTGCTCCTGAAGCTGAAAAGCTAAAACTCAAGCCAACAGAAAATAATAAAGATGCATTAAAACATATATTAAACTCTGACCATGGAGATGAATTTAATGGCTATTCACGAATTATAGAAAACTTTACACTTTTCCAATCAAGTATTAATGCCGGCAATCTTGAAACAATTCAAAGAGGTTTATTTAAACTCATATTCGTTGGTATAGCACTCGATCGTCAAAAGGATAACCCTCAAAGAATTTTTGAAAGTTTAAATTCAACCGGGCTGGAATTATCACAGGCTGATCTAATCAGAAATTATATATTGATGGGCTTATCAAGAACTAATCAGGAAAGAATTTATAAAAATTATTGGGAAGTAATAGAACGTAATGCAAAAGATGAAACTTTAAACAAAAGCAGAGTTTCAGATTTTATTCGTGATTATTTAACTCTAATAAATAAGGAAATTCCTAACAAAGGTGATGTTTATTTGAGGTTTAAAGAGAAATATCCTACAACAACTATTGACAACCTTGAAATGATTCTTACAGAACTTAAATCATTAGGAAAGTTTTACAATAAACTTATTAATCCTAAGAATGAACCGGACCTGGAGATCAGAACTCAATTAGACTGCATTAATCGGCTTGAAATAAATGTTGCCTTTCCTTTTTTGATGAAGATTTATGAAGATTATCGAATAGTATAATGGACAAACCTACTTTCATTTCAGTTCTTTCATTGGTTTAGTCTTTTACCTGGCGAAGATTTATTTTAGGTTTGCCAACCAATGCCTTAAATAAAATATTTATGAATCTCTACGATAAGGTTGAAACAAATAAGTATCTGTACTCAATTCAAAAATCCTTACTTCAACGTTCCGGCGTTCAACGGTTTCCGCCGAAATATTGAAACAATAAACGCCTTAAAAGAGAAAGATGTTTACAATATTAAGCCTAAAAACAGAACATACCTTCTTGAACGACTTGAAAATTTTCAAAATAACGAGCGTGTAATTATTGAAGGAAATTCCGATATAACAATAGAGCATATTTTCCCTCAAAACCCTGACCCAAAGTGGAAATTGGAATTAGAAACAGACGAATATAATTTTATTAAAGAAAATTATCTTAATACAATGGGAAACCTGACACTTTCCGGAAACAACGGAAAACTTAGTAACAAACCTTTTATTGAGAAAAGGGAAATGAATGTTGACGGCAGAGAACAGGGTTATAAGTTTAGCAGGCTTTGGTTAAACAGAGATCTTAAAGAAAAATCAAAATGGCACAAGGAAGAAATACAAAAACCGACAGAAATAATTGCCGACAGGTTTCTAAGAGTTTGGGAAATACCAGATATTCAAATTGAGCTTGAAACAAGCAATGATGAAGTAAATATATTTGATGCCGAAAGCCCTAAAGACAAACAGATAGAATACGCTATTTTTTTAATCAGAAAATTGAAATAAAACAAGTAGCTAAGCTGTATGCCGAAGTGTTTAAACAATTGTTTGACTTACAACCTGAGACCTTTTTCAATAGTGAACTTGTAAATAAACTAAGTTTAACTAACAATCCAACAACTGAATATCCAAGACAAAAAATTAATATTAGTGAAACCTATTGCATTGAAGGTAATCTTGACAGTAACAGTAAATTTGAGAGGCTTAAACTTGCATTGACGTTATTTGGTTTTGAGGATGAATTATTAATAAAATATGCCGAATAATAGAGAAACCTTCAGCCTCATCCCACTTCCCTCAACTCCTCCCACCTCGAAGTATATCTCGGAGAACGCAGCTCCTGCCTCATTTTCCAATCTCTTACAGTACCGGAAGAGGCAAACTTTACTGCATCATCTCTCATGCTGAAATTTAAATTATCCACAGTGCTCATCAGGTAGCGCTTTTTATTATCCGGCGCCGGTACAAATAAATTACTTTGTATGGATTCGTCGGGTACAAGACCACTCAGCATCACGCCTGCTTTTTTATATTCTTTTCCATATTTAAAAATTTGTTCTGCCATATGCATAGCCGGTTTAATAAGCTCATTGGTAACAGCCGTTGCAAAAGGCAAAACTGTATAAGCGCTGATAGTTGCACCATGGCTGAAATTTGCTGCATGGCTTTGTTCTTTTGCTACAACAAACACACTTATTACTGAGGCAGCACAATGCTGTCTTCTTAATTTTTCGGCGGCCCTTGTTGTGTAAGTAGCAATGGCTTCTTTAATATCTTTTAATTCTGTTGCATTTATACCAAACATACGTGTAGTGGCAATCATTTTTTTTGTATCTAACGGGTCTTCCATAGTTATACAAGGAATGCCCTTTAGTTCCCTTATAAGTCGTACACCAACAACTCCGCCCAGATGTTTTTGTGCCCATTCTTCCGGCATATTACTTAAATCCCAGGCGCTGGTGATTCCCCAGTTAATAAGTTTTTCAGCATAAGCATTTCCAACACCCCAGATACCGTTTACACGTGTTCGTTTCAACACATTTCTTATATCATCATCGCTCATTATTGTAGTAACACATTTTGTTGCGGCCTTATTTTTTTTTGCAATATGATTAGCAATCTTTGCAAGTGTTTTTGTAGCAGCTACCCCAACTGAAACTGAAATGCCTGTCCATTGTTCCACAGTTTTTCTTATATGCAACGCATACTCTGCAAGATGTTCATGACTGATCATACTTAAATCCAGAAATGCTTCATCAACTGAATACACTTCCACTCTTTTTTCTCCCACAAGCGCCCGCAATGTTTCCATTACACGATGACTCATATCGCCATACAAATTATAATTGGAAGAGAAAGTAGCAATGTCATTTTTTTCAATTACAGGTTTTGCTTTAAAGTAAGGTCCTGCCATGCCTACATTAAACTTTTTTGCTTCATCACTAATTGAAATTATGCAACCATCATTATTACTTAATACCACAACCGGTTTTTTCATCAGCTCAGGGCGAAAAAGCCTTTCACATGAACAGTAAAAACTATTACAATCAACAATAGCATAAAACTTCTTAACCTCCTGAAGTGGGGATTTTTGCGCCATCTTGCCTAATTGATTGGTAGTTATCATAAAATGTTTTTAACCTCATCCCAACCCTTCTCCTTTGGAGAAGGGCAAGTCCTCTCCCCCGGAAAGGATTTAGGTGAGGTCTTTTCTTACGGTGTATGAATAACATAAGTAACCACTCCCCAAATGCAAAATTCTTCACATGATTCATCAATATTAATAGGAGACAATTTATTTGCTTCTGCTAAAAGCCGTGTACTTTTATTGGTTTTTTCCAGGCGGCGTATCAGCATCTCGCCATTTAAAATAGCAATGATCACTTTGCCACTTATGGGCTTTACAGAGCGGTCAACAATCACTACATCATTTTTATATATGCCGGCTTCCTGCATTGCATCACTGCTCACCCTCATAAAAAAGGTTGCCGGTTTATTGCGTATCAGTTGCTCGTTAAGGTCAATGCCACGTTCCATATAATCATCTGCAGCAGCGCCAAAGCCTGTTGCATTTGTCGCAGGTATATCCCATTGATTTAAAGCTTTGCTGCCATTGTAATGTGAGGTAAAAATTCTTTCGGTATCCATAAAATAAGTTTGTTTAATTACTAAATTATTTAGTAAATTTATACTAAAATAAATAGCAATTCAAATTTTTCGTTTAAAAATTTTACTTATGAATACCTCGTTAGTACAAATGCCCGGCTACAAACAAAATGAGTATCTTTTAGTATTAAGTCCGCACGAAGAACTCTGGAATAAAATTAAAAAAGTAAAAGAAGAGTTCTCAGAAAAATATAAATCAGCGCAGGCAAAATGGGGCAAGCCTCATATTTCGCTGGTAAATTTTGTACAGTTTGAAATGATGGAAGAGCGCATTGTTAATCGCTTAAAAACGATTG
>CAXSDW010000029.1:9896-36385 GCA_964236235.1 uncultured Chitinophagaceae bacterium | reverse complement strand
CTGGATCATTTTTAACCTATAGTATTACTTTGCCAGCGAACCATTACATGGTATTGTAAAGGTAAAAATGGAACCTTTTCCCTTTTCACTTTTAATAGTTATAAAACCATTATGCCGTTTTACAATTTCATTAGCGATGAATAATCCAATACCGAATCCGGGATAAGTATGTTCACTTGTGCCGCCAACGCGATAAAAACGTTCAAATATTTTCTGCTGTTCTTTTTTATCAATACCTATCCCCTGGTCTTTTACGCTTATTGCGATGTGTTTATTTGGCGCTTCGTAAATCCGTATGTCAATGCTTTCACCGTTTTCTGAGTATTTCATGGCATTGTTAACGAGGTTAATTATAACTTGTTCTATCCTGTCTTTGTCACCATTAATAGTACAATTAAATTCATGTGCCAAATGTATTACCTGCTCCCTATGAGTGAATTGAATATCTTTAATAACATCAGTAAGCAATTCATTGGGATTAAATAAACTCTTATTCAATTCGAGCCTGCCTGATTCAAGCCTGGACATGTCAAGCATTTCATCAATTAACCTGTTTAATCTTGATACCAGCTTATCCACCCTGATTAATGAAGATTTGATAGGCAAAGGTGCCAATGCAGCTTCATGTTCTTCTTTCAGCATACTTATCATTAACTGAATATAAGCTTTAATGGAAGTAATTGGTGTTCTCACTTCATGACTTACCATTGCAAGAAAATTCTGTTTTTGTGTTATCTCGTCCTTCATTTTTTGGATTTCTGTAGTGGTGCCTATCCAAAGTTTTATTTTTCCATTTTCATCTTTTATTGCTTTAGCCCTGCTAAGGTGCCATAGATATTTACCATCTTTATTTAAACAACGGAATTCCATTTCCAGGTCATTTCCTGTTTTAATGGTTTGCTGCCAGAGCTGTGTCACTTTTTCCACATCATCAGGATGTATTAATTTTCCCCATCCGTTATCCTGCAATTCTTCAATATTTAACCCACTATAGTTTAGCCAGCTTTTATTGTAATAATTTATGTTACCTTCCGCATCAGCATTGGTTACTTTTACGGGCATTAAATCAGCCATCAACCTGTATTTCTCCTCGCTTTCTGCCACCGCATTTTTAGCATTCATCTGAGCCGTTACTTCATACCCAAAAACCAGGATGGAATAGATATTATTATTCTCATTGTACATAGGTTGGTAGCTGAAGTTAAAATACCTTATTTCCGGTGCTAAGTTTTCATCACGGGCCAGCGTAATAGGAATATCAATACCTACATAGGTTTCACCTGTATAATAAACATTATCAAGCAGGGTATCAAATCCCTGTCCTGCTAATTCAGGCAGTGCTTCCAGCATTGGCTTACCTTGTATTTTACGCTTACCAAATAACTGCTGATACTTTTCATTTACAAGCTGGTATACGTGGCTGGGGCCACTCATGGTGCATACAAAACCCGGGGCATTCATTAGCAGGTTTTGAACCATTAATGCCTGTGCCTCCATTTTTTTACGGGATAGCACCATTTCAGTTACTTCATAAGCATTGGTAATAACGCCTGAAACTGTTTCATCTTCTTCGTAATGAGGCTGGTAAACAACATTAAAATAATGATCTTCTAATTTACCATTGTGTGTTAATTGTGCAAGAATTTCATTTTCGTGAACCGGGATGCCACTGGTATAAACCTTATCGAGCATGGCAGGGAAAGGCTGGTCTGCGAGCTCAGGTAAAAGCTCAAGCAGGGTTTTGCCTTCAACATCATTACCTTTGCCCCAAAACTCTTTTATAAGGTCATTGGCAAGCGTGATTTTCATATCTTTTCCTTTCATTACCGAAAAACCCAATGGTGATTGCATCAGCATCTTGTAGTAGCGCTTTTCACTGTCTTCAATTTTTTTCCTGGCAAGTAACTGTTCAGTAACATCTGTGGCCAAAACCATAACCCCGGAAATAGTTCCATCATTTTCTCTGTAGGGCTGGTAAACAAAGTTGAAATAAACAGTTTCTTTTTCTCCGTTTTCACGGGTAAAATAAGCAGATTCTTCGTACCCGTAATGGGTAACACCATTTCTAAATACATCTAATAACCATCCCATAAAAGGCTGGCCTTTCATTTCCGGTATAATTTCTAAAAATGGTTTACCAATCGCTTCCTTCCCCACATTCCAAATTTTAAATACAGGTTCATTCGCCACTTCCAGTATCATATCTTCTCCTTTTAATATACAAATAGGAGAAGACGCTTTTTCCACCAAATTGCGAAAACGTTGTTCGCTTTCTTTCAAAGAATCTACTGCCAGTTTACTTTCGTGAATATCAGAGCCTACGCCTATGTATCCCATAAATTCACCATCGGGCATATAGCGGGGATTACTTTTAACGCTATGCCACCGGTATTGTCCGTCATAACGTTTAACTCTTATACCGGGCAAAAAATAAGGCTCACGCTTTTCTAAAGCAGGAATATAAATCTCCATCACGCCGGGCAAATCATCAGGATGTATTGTTCCATACCATGCTTTGTCTATAGTCTCTTCCAATGTTTGGCCTGTATAATCAAGCCAGGTTTTGTTCCAGTAACTGATAGTGGCTTCAGGGTTAGGTTCTATAATAAAAGCGATCAATGGTATATTATCTGCAAGTGAGCGGAAACGTTCTTCGCTTTCTTTTAGTTTTAAATTAACTTCCGCCTTCGGAGTTACTTCAATACCGATTATAGCAACGCCCTCTATTTCCTTATTGATATTGCGCTGTGGTTGCAAAATAAATTCATAATACTTAAGCTCCGTTTTTCCATCACGCAGCAATGTTACGGGCATTTCATTTGCACGAAATTGAATTCCGGTTGTGTAAACATGTTGTAACCTTTCGGCAAAGCCCTGTTCTAAAAGTTCGGGCAACACTTCAAAATATGGTTTCCCAATCACATCCTTCCCTTTGCCCCATATTTCTATAATGGCATCATTAGCTATGGTAATGATCATATCCTCTCCCCTTAAAATGCTAATTAAAGAAGTAGATGAATGAATCAGTTCGTGGTAATGATGCTCACTTTCTTCAATCTTTATTGCTGATTTTTTTTGTTCCGTTATATCCCGTGATACAGATATAATGCGTTTATTATCTTCGCCATTTTTTTCTATCGGCAATACAATTACATCCCACCATTTAGGAATGCCTTTTGCAGTTGTGTTAAAAGTCTGGAAATGAGATTTTTCTCCCTTAACAGCTTTTATTACGGCATCTTTTATCATTTGCCTGTTCTCTTTGCCCCACAAGTTCCACCAGTATTTATTTTTAAACTTGGAAAAATCATCAATATCATTAAGAAGTTGTCCATTTTGATTCATGAACTGAAGCCTGCCTTCTGCGTCAAATACCTTCATACAATCAGGACTGCTTTCCAGTACGCTTCGATTAAAAGCTTCACTCTCTTCAACTTTTTTCCTGGCGAGAACAATTTCAGTTACTTCAGTAACTACTACCATTATTCCTGTAATAATATCATTTTCCCTGATTGGCTGATAAACAAAATTGAAAAAACACTGCGCTCTTTTATCGTTCCTGAAAAGCTGAAATTCCATTTCCCTGCCATAAAAAGGAGTACCGGTTTGCATTACATTATCAAGCAACTCCTTTATTCCCTGGGCCTGGAATATGGGTAATGACGCAAAGAGCGGTTTGCCGATAAAGTCCTTTCCTTTTTCAACGATTTGTAAATAAAGATCGTTGGCCAGTTCTACTATGTAATCCGGCCCGTTTAAAATTAAAATTGCTACAGGTGACTGCGTAAAAATATTGCGCATCTTCATTTCAGCTTCATTACGAACCTTCGCAACTTTTAACTGGTAGCAGATACGGGCCAACAATTCATTTTTAGAAAAAGGCTTTAGGAGATAATCATCAGCGCCTGCAGCATAACCATTCATTTTTTCTTTTTCTTCCTTACATACTGAAACTGCAATTACGGGTATACGGGATGTTTGAAAATTCTGTTTTAATTCCTTTAAAAACCTGATACCATTCATTTCCGGCATTAATATGTCAGTGACGATAAGATCGGGATGATTCTTATTTATTTTTTTAAGAGCATCTATACCATTGCAGGCGGTAATGATGCTATATTTCTCCTCCAGCAAAAGTTTAAGGACTTTGCACATTTCTGCGTCATCATCAACAACTAAGATTGTGGCTTCTTTTTTCTTCTTGCTTCCGGTTTTTGAAGAGGTTTTGATCTTGTTGTTTACTAAAACACTTTCTGCCTTTGATGGAAGTTCTTCAGTGTATACATTAGATACCAGGGAAGCGTAAACAGGAAGTTCCTGTGATTCGAGGTTGTTCATCAAAAAAATATTGAATAGTAAAATCTAAACTAAGTAGCTTAATCAGGAGGGATAAAAACGAAATATACTAAAATGCAATATACTTTAAGTAACGCAGTATTCTATAGAATGGTATAAGTAAGGGCAACTATTGTTTTATTGACAATAATATTTACGCCAATCGCTTCATTTTTTTGGCAAAACAAATTTGTATTTAGATTTAATATTACCCTTACAAACTCTGCCATCCCGTTTATAGGTTGATTAATTCACTCATTATCCTTATGACGATTGTTTAATGAGCTGTGACCTTCAGGACAATTTGAATTTTCTTACTCCTATCTTCCGAAATCATCACTTAAACGTACGATGTCATCTTCATTGCTTGGCAAATCTTCATTTGTATGTTGCCATATTTCTGCAACAATTCCCCACGTTTCTAACCCAATCAGCCTGTGACGTTCGCCTTCTTTTAGGTTGATAACATCACCGGTGTTAAACAAATTCATATCTGTTTCTTCATCAGTATCGCTTTTAACTACACCTACTTTACCTCCAATAACTTTCCATATTTCTGACCGGCGGTGATGATACTGCCAGCTTAAGCGTTTTCCTGGCTCTACAATTAGAAATTTCGGGCTTAACTTATTTTCTATATTGATTTGTTGTTTTTCAGAAACAAAGTATTCTTCAATGAATTTTTCAGCTTGATTTTCATCAATCACAAAAAAACCGCCCCATGGACGGGTTTCACTATTTATAATCGTAAATCCTTGTTTTTCAAGTTGTTGTGTAATTTTATCAAAAACACTTTGCTTGCTGGTATCTTTAGAAATTAGTAAATTCATATAAAATATATAAAGTGAAATATTAAACTATCTGCCCATGTAAACCATTAAAATTTGAACATCAGTAGGATTCACACCGCTAATTCTGCTTGCTTGTCCTAATGTTTGTGGTTTAATCTTATTAAATTTTTGACGGGCTTCGCTTGAAAGAGACTTTATTTTATCATAATCAAATGAGTCAGGAATAATCTGGTTATCTAAACCTGCCATTTTTGTCGCCAATTCAATTTCTTTCTCAAGGTAAGTAGCATATTTCAATTTAATTTCTGTTTGAATCAGTGCTTCAGCAGAATACTTTGACAAATTATCATTTAAAGATTTTACTTCTTTCATTAAATCAAGAAGATTCACCTGTGAACGCAACAAGAGTTGCGATGCTTTCTGTTTTTCCTGTAAAAGTGATGAATTAATTTTAGCAAGATATGGATTAACCTCTTGAGGATCAATTGTTTCTAAGTGCAAGGTTTTTTCTATTTCAGCAATCTCATAAATTTTAATTTTCACTAAATCCATTCTTGCCTGGGATGCAAGTCCAAGTTTATAAGACATTTTTGTAAGTCTTATATCGGCATTATCTTGCCGCAATAAAGTTCTAAATTCAGCTCTGCTGGTAAACATCCGATACGGTTCGTCAGTTCCCTTATTAATTAAGTCATCAATTAATACCCCAATATAAGCTTCGTTGCGTTTCAAAATGAATGGATCTAAATTATTAATTTTTTGATGAGCATTTATGCCAGCCATAAGTCCTTGGCAAGCAGCTTCTTCGTACCCGGTGGTGCCATTGATTTGTCCTGCAAAAAATAAATTATTTACAAGTTTCGTCTCTAAAGATAATTTGAGTTGAGTGGGTGGAAAATAATCGTATTCAATTGCATAACCTGGCCGAAACATTTTAGCTTTTTCTAAACCAGGAATTTTTGTAAGCGCTTTAAACTGAACATCTTCCGGAAGGGAAGATGAAAAGCCGTTAACATAAACTTCAACGGTATTCCATCCTTCGGGTTCAATAAACAGTTGATGCCGCTCTTTATCAGCAAATCGAGTGATTTTATCTTCAATACTGGGACAATAACGTGGTCCAGTGCCTTGTATTCTTTTTTGAAACATAGGGCTTTTATCAAATCCTGTTCTTAGGATGTTATGAACTTCATTATTGGTATAAGTTACCCAGCAATGTCTTTGACTCGTTGGTTTTTTTGTTGGCAAATATGAAAACCCGGTTATTTCTTCATCGCCTGATTGAATTTCCATTTTTGAATAATCAATAGATCTTCCATCTAACCTTGGAGGGGTTCCTGTTTTTAACCTGCTTGTTTCAAAGCCCCAGCTTGTTAGTGTTTCTGTAATACCTACAGAAGATTTTTCTGCTATTCTTCCACCAACTAGATTTTTTTCGCCAATATGAATTTTACCATTTAAAAAAGTTCCATTTGTAAGAATCACAGCTTTAGAAAAGATTTTATTCCCAAGTGAAGTAGTAATTCCTGTTATAGTTTCGCCGGTTTTTAACAGCGAAACAACGGAATCCTGGTAAAAATCAAGTTGTTTGATGGCTTCCAGATGTTCCCGCCACTTTATAGAAAAAAGCACACGATCGTTTTGTGCTCGTGGACTCCACATTGCCGGCCCTTTGCTTTTATTAAGCATCCGGAATTGTATCATTGATTGATCAGTAACTATACCACTTAAACCACCAAGCGCATCTATTTCCCGAATAATTTGGCCTTTTCCAATTCCTCCCATAGCTGGGTTGCAACTCATTTGTGCAATAGTCTGCAAACTCATTGTAACTAAAAGAACTTTACTACCTAAAGTAGCCGCCGCCGCCGCAGCTTCACAACCTGCGTGCCCGGCACCAACTACAATAATGTCATATTTTTCAAACATGCTGTAAAGATATTGTATAATGAATTTTAATGAAAAGTTCCACGTGAAACATTCTTGAGATATTCTTCGAGGTAAGTATCTTCTTTAATTGTCATAATTTTTTTTTCTTTCTCGGTAGAGTCATTATATCCACATAAATGAAGAATGCCATGAAAAATTATTCTATGTATTTCTTTGTTGAAAGAAACTTTAAACGTTTTAGAATTTTCTAAAACTCTGTCAATGCTGATGTATATCTCCCCAACAAGATCTTCTTCTGAAAGATTAAAGGTTAAAATGTCAGTATAATAATCATGATTTAAAAAGTTTTTGTTCAAGGATAAAATAAATGGATCGTCACAAAAAATTATCTTAACTTCTTTTAAATCAAACGATTCAATATTAAATATATTTTCAATGTAACTCTTAAGCGCCTTTCTTGAAGGTAAAAAAACCTTTTTAGGCTTAAAATAAAATTTCACTTTATTGTTCATGCCCTAATTTCTAAAAGCGTAACTGCAAATAAATATCAGCCATTATATTTACATTAATTCTAAATGTATGTATAAAAAGTTATCTGAAATGGAAGTAGGAAGTAAGGTAAAAATACATTCTTTTGAAAACGATGACATAATACTTAAACTTATGGAAATGGGTTGTTTACCAGGGGAAATTGTATGTGTAGAAAAAAAAGCGCCCTGGGGTGATCCAATTTCAATTATAATTTCAGGTTACCATTTAAGTTTAAGAATAAATGAAGCTGACAAAATTATCGTGGAGCAATTATAGCAACGAATGATGAAAATCGGTTTGTACTTTGGTTCATTTAATCCTGTACATAACGGCCATTTAATTATTGCAAATTATATCGCCTTTTCAGGTATTGTAGAGCAGGTATGGTTTGTACTTTCTCCCCAGAATCCGTTAAAGCCTCAAAAAGAATTATTAAATGAATATCATCGTCAATATATGCTGCAAAGCGCCATTGAAGGAGAGAGAAAATTAAAATGCAGTACAATTGAATTCCACCTGCCCAGGCCTTCATATACCATTGATACGCTCACTCATTTACAGGACAAATATCCTCAGCATCAATTTACAATAATTATAGGAAGTGATAGTTTCAATAATATAGCTAAATGGAAAAATGCGGATTTATTAAGAAAGCAGTTTTCCTTTTTAATATATAAACGGCCGGGTTATGAGATACAAGAAAAATCAGAGCAGAATATGATTGTATTAAATGCGCCATTATTAGACATTTCTTCTTCCGGCATTCGAAAAATGATAAAAGAAAATAAATCAATAAAGTTTTTTGTACCGGATGTAGTAAAAGAAGAAATTGAAAGAAATCATTATTATAAGTAACCTGTTAAAATATACAGCCGAGAAGTAAACAGCCAAAAACTAAGTAAGGGGAGCGCACTTTAGTAAAACTTAATAACAAAAAAGTACCTGCAATTACACCTATATTTATAAAGCTCCTCGTTTGCAAATTTGTAATAGAAATATCATTAAGCAAGTATAAAGAAGCTGACCACATAATGCCCACCACTGCAGCGTTTATACCTTCCAGCGCACGATATACCACAACATATTTTTTCAGGTTGTGCCATACAGGGTAAAAAAATAAAACCAGTAAAGCACTCGGCAAAAAAATGGCAATAGTTCCAACAATGCATCCCAGCAACTGCATCTCTTTACCCCCTGATCTCATTACCATTCCGCCGGTGTAAGTAGCTACTGAAAAAACCGGCCCGGGTATAGCTCTTACCATTCCCGAACCTGTTAAAAATTCTTCTTTGGTCATGTATCTTGTTTTTTCTCTTACAACATATTGTTCATACATCATGGGCATTAGTACATCGCCGCCGCCAAATACAAGACTGCCAAAACGATAAAAGTTCTCAGTTAAATTATATATTCTTCTTTCTTTCCATTTATGTATCCTGGCTGTTTCGCTAAAAAATCCGACTATAATAAATAGAAGAAGAAAAAGCCAGATATTAGTCCACTTAATTTGCTTGGGTTTTATTATTTCTTTTTCAGGAAAACGTTTGCTGCTGAAATTTGTAACTATTCCGCCCATAACAATAAGCACAGGAAAAACCCACGGTGTTTTAAAAAAGATAAACGTGGTAAATAATGATACCACCATTATTATAAAAGTGATTAAATTATTAATAGAAATTTTATAAGCCCTAAGTGCGGCAAAAGCCAGAAAGCCTACAGCCATAGGTTGTATAAATTTAAACACCTTTAAGTCAATCCCTTTTTGATCAAAATAATGGAGCAAAAAAGAGAAAGCGCCCATCAATATTGTAGCAGGTAATATCCAGATAAGTAAAGTAAGTACGGCTAACGAGATACCGCCTCTTTTATAACCAATAAGTGTAAGCGTTTGTGTAGAAGAAGCGCCGGGAAGCAATTGGCAAAATGAAATGTATTCCATTAATTCTTCTTTTGATACATCATGGCGTTTTTCAACAAACGTTTTCATCATCATTCCTACATGACCTTGCGGGCCGCCAAACGCTGTGACACTGTGCATAAGCACAGCTTTTAAAAATGGAACATGACGAAGCATCATCATAGAAAAACATTAATTACAAAATACCTTATCATTATTTTTTTAATCCGATTTCTTTAAGCCTTTCATCAAGATAATCTCCTGCCGTAATATCTTCATATTGCTTTGGGTGTTTTTCATCTATACATTCAGGTAAACATGCAAGGCTCATTGATGATTTAGGATGAAGAAAAAATGGGATTGAAAAGCGGGAAGTGTGCCAAAGTGCTCTCGGTGGATTTACTACCCGGTGTGTAGTACTTTTAAATTGATTATTTGTAAGCCGTTGCAGCATATCACCAACATTTACCACAATCTGATCAGGCAGTGACGTTACAGCAACCCATTCATTATTGCGGGTTAATATTTCCAGGCCACCAGCGCTTGCACCCACAAGCAATGTTATAAGATTAATATCTTCATGCTGCTCTGCCCGTATTGCACTCTTTGGCTCAACGGTTATGGGAGGATAATGGATTGCTCTTACAATTGAATTTCCTTCAGAGATATATTCATCAAAATAATTTTCATTAAGATGCACAAACAAAGCAATTGCCCGTAATAAAGATTGCCCGCACTTTTCAAATGCACGATATGCGCTAAAAAGGGTTTCATTAAAGCCTTCTACTTCATCTACTTTTACGTTATCAGGATACTCAGCTTTTAAAGGATGATCTTGAGGCACTATTTGTCCATATTGAAAAAATTCTTTTAAATCAGGCGCATCACTGCCTTTCGCATGCTCTTTTCCAAAAGAAGTATAACCTCTTTGTCCGGCAAGTCCGGGTATTTCATATTTTCCTTTTTGCTCTAATGGCAAAGAAAAAAACTGCTGCACATATTTATAAAGATCTGCAATAAGCGCATCAGAAATACCATGATTTTTTACTGCAACAAAACCAACATCTTCATATGCTTTTCCAAGCTGTTGAACAAAACTATGTTTTGAATTGTCATTAATAAACTCAGCAAGATCTATTAAGGGTATAGTCATATGTAAATTGTTTTCTTATAGTTATACGAAGGTTTATTTATTGAATGAAGCAGTCAATTGTAAATAATATTTTCAGCCTTTACAATCTATAAAAAAATAATTCAATGAAATTAATGATACATCACCAATAATAAAGTAATCAATTAATTATATGGCTAAAAATTTGTTACAGGCCTAAGCAGAAGATAGAACCTCATACGATTTTCGAATTATATATAACACTTATCTTAATAAAAATTTATGAAAAGCCTTAAGCTTCCTTTTTGGTTAAAACTTGCCTGCATTCTTATTATCATTATTGCTGTTTCATATATTTCAATATTAGGGCAAAAAGTGATTGTGCCCTTATTGTTTTCTTTCTTATTTGCCATATTGCTTTTACCTGCTGCAAACTTTTTTGAAAACAAGACCAGGCTTTCCAGGAGTTTAGCTTCTATTTTAGCTGTACTGCTTTTTCTTATTGGCGTTTCAATAATTATTTATTTATTAGCCTGGCAAATAAAAGGGTTAAGTGCTGAGTGGCCTTCACTTAAGGCGCAGTTTGCCATCCTTATGCAAAACCTTCAAAAGTGGATGGCTGATACCTTTCATGTAAATCTTGAAAAGCAGGCTGCATATATAACAAATACAACAAATAACGTAGTAAAATCCAGTGCCGCTATTGTAGAAAAAACGGTACTGTCGCTATCTTCACTATTTCTCTTTTTAGTTTTTATATTAATATATACCATACTTCTATTATTTTATAGAAGGATTTTAATGCGCTTTATGGTGGCCGCATTTACTGAAAAGTACATCAGCATTATTTATGATATAATGGAGCATATTAAACACATTATACGTAAATATATAACAGGCCTGTTTTTTGAAATGGCAATTGTGGCTGCTATTGCATGCATTATTTTTTGGCTTCTTGGGATAAAATATGTTTTCCTTTTGGGCCTGCTGGTTGGTGTGTTTAATGTGATTCCCTACATAGGAATATTCACTGCATTGCTGCTAAGTATAAGCATAACATTTGCAACTGTTGACGGAAAACATGCATTATTTGTTGCCATCGCAATCGTATGCATTCATGTATTTGATAGCAATTTTCTTATGCCTAAAATAGTAGGTGCGCAGGTTAAAATAAATCCGCTGATGGTAATATTAGGTGTGATAATCGGGGAGATGCTTTTCGGTATTTCGGGTATGTTTCTATCAATACCATATCTCGCTATAGCCAAAGTTATTTTCGATCGTGTGGAAGGCTTGCAGCCATGGGGAATTTTATTAGGAGAAGAAGAACATACACCTAAAAAAGTTAAGCGGATAATACATAAAATAAAAGAGAAAGAATAACTTATTAAAAGACCTTGTTATTCTTTCCCGTTTTTTTCGTTATAAACGATCTTTTGCTTAATCGAAGCTTTCTTTTATTTTAGAAGCCTTGTTTACTACCTTGTCTTTTATATCAGAAACTTCATCGCCTAAATCAGCAACTTTGCCCTTATATTCAGAAGCTGTTTCCTTAAATTTCTTTTTGAGTTTTTTTGCTTTTTTACTTAATTGTTTACGGGTTTCTGCGCCTTCGGCCGGCGCAAGTAATAATCCTGCAACAGCGCCTACGGCAATACCTGTAAGTAAGAATAAAGTGATTTTTGAGTAATTTTTCATAATAATAATTTAAAAGCGAAATTAACTTATTGTTGAGTTATTGCAAATTTATTGCTATTACCAGTAGTTGTATAAAATTGAATATAATATTTTGTAATGCTTACTCTGCTTTGTCTCCCGCAAACCAATGTTCTTTATTTTTAAACAATACATTAAAAGTAGTAAAGGAGCCATATACACGTGTGATGTATTGCTGAAGATTTATTTTTTCTTCATCGGTTAAAGTTTTATTACTATTAATATTTTGTTCCAGCACCCGCAGCCTGTCACGTGCCATCACAATTTTATGAAAAAATATATCTATAGGAATTTCCTTCGGTTTTAAAGATTTGTCTTTAGGCTGCAGTAGCATTGTTCCACCTATCCACTTTTCTCCAAGCTTAACTATTTCACTCACGTCGCCCCAAAGCCGAAGTATCTTCAGCAGTGATTTTTCTACCTGTGAGTTGGTTTCTATTTCCTCAGTTACATTTTCGGGTTGAATATCATCAAGCTTTTCATCAGTTTTATCTACCTCAATTATTCCCTTATGAATAAAAGATATTAAATAGGTAGCGTATCTTATACCAACTATTACGCCGGGCCCCTGGAGTGTATGCTGCAATCTTGTGCCTATCCCTAAAAGGGTTTGATCCATATAATAATATTTTGGCAAAGAAATGAAAAAGTTATAACCTTTTTATATGAAATACAGGAAAAGGATGTATAGAATGTTAGTTGTATTTAATGGCGAATAAGCGGTATTGAATTTATGGACTTCATTTCTTCATGGTTTAAAAAGGGTAATTATTACTCCAGACAAATATTTCTTTTTATTGAATTAATTTTAGTAGGTTACACAACCCACGCCGATTTACATTTCACGCCACACGCTTATAAAAGCGTATCTAAACCAACTTAAGTTATATGAAACAGTTAATTCTACTTACTACACTTTTCTTTTGTTTGCAGTTCGCTTTTAGTCAGCCCGGCCTTCTTGATCCATCATTTGGAAAGAACGGAATTGTTACCGCAGACTTTGGATACAGGAAAAGCCAGTCGTTACAAGGCAAACAGGTTTTGCCCGGAGCAAATGGAAGCATATTTATTCGTGTAAATATTGATTATGCGCAAACCGTTATTGTAAAGAGACTTGCTAATGGCTCGCCGGACTCAAGTTATGGCAGGTATGGTATTTCAGTTTCTTTGCCCACATACGGCACTGCCGCCATTCAGCCAGATGGAAAAATAGTTGTAGCAGGAACTGTTATTCATGAATATGCGGGAGGTAATTTGCTGGCGGCATATCGTTTAAACACAGATGGAAGCCTGGACGAAAGTTTTAACGGCTTTGGGCAGCCCTTAAGCGATAATGCTGACGTGACCAGGATGAAAGTAAGAAATGACGGCAAAATCATATTATCAGGTGCAGTCATGGGATACAGCTTTCTCATGATCATGTTAAATGCAGATGGAAGTCTTAATAAGCTCACAAATACTTTTGTTGAGCCGCTGCAAGACACTGCTTATTATGGTAACGAATCTCCTTTGGCAATAAACTTACAGGATGATGGGAAGATGATGCTGGCCGGATATAACACTGGTGATTTATCACTTGTCCGCTATAATTCAGATGGAAGCCTTGACAACACATTTAATGGAAACGGAACAAAGACGACTCATTTCGGCCATAACTTTACCTCCTTAGCTTTTCAACGGGATGGAAAAATAATTGTTGGCGCATCAGATAATACAGATGGCAGTAACAACTTTATAGTAGAACGGTTTAATAGTGATGGCAATGTTGATAATACTTTTGCCGGTAATGGTATATTACTTACAAATTCTCCGGTAAGTTCCATCAAAGTACAAGCTGATGGCAAGATAGTAGTTATAAACGCTTTTATTAACAGGTATAATTCTAACGGCACTGTTGACAATACTTTTAACGGCAATGGTAAGCAAAGTTCAAACTTTCCAGTAGTTGCTGCTGCCTTTCAATCTGATGGTAAATTAGTTGGCGCTGGTACCATTGGTAACAAGTTTGCCATTGAGCGGTTTACAACCAAAGGAAATCCGGATATAACGTTCGACGGTGATGGAAGCCTGTCTGATAGCTTGCATCAGGGGTCAAGTGCTTATAACAGTAACGCGGTGCAAAGTGATGGAAAGATTGTGGCTGTTGGCTATACTTCGGGTGGTGCCAACTTTAAAAATGACTTTCTTGTCTCCCGGTATAATACAAACGGAACTCTTGATAATACCTTCGGGTATCACGGTTCTCAAAAAACAGATTTTGGCGCAGATAACCAGGCTAATGCTGTGGCTATCCAGGCAGATGGAAAAATCGTAGTTGCAGGCGGAATGTATATTGCCCGTTACAATACTAATGGAACTTTAGATGTTGCATTTTCAGGAGATGGTAAACAAACTGCTGATTTTAATATCAGGTCAATAGCCACTCAAGCCGATGGGCGGTTAATAGTTACTGGTGATGGAAAAGTGGAGCGGTATAATACAGATGGAAACCTTGATATAAGCTTTGGTTCTGGTGGAAAACTATCAACTGGTTTAAATTTTAGTGATGTTGCTTTGCAACAGGATGGAAAGATTGTAGTAGTAGGGATTTCAGATGGTCCGGTTTCTTTTGTTGCCCGGTATAACAGCAATGGTTCACCTGATCCTGCTTTTGGTGGGCAAGGTATCATCAATAGCGATTATAACGATGTGTTTAATTCAGTAGCCATTCAGAGTGATGGTAAAATTGTAATTGCAGGATATTTATATGGGTTTGACGACAGGAACTATGACAAGTTCCTGCTGGTGCGATATAATTCAGATGGAAGTGTAGATAATGCTTTTGGTAATAATGGAACTGTGATAACTAATTCTGTTGGGGGCGGCTCTAACGATTTTAATTCTGTAGCCATCCAGGCCAACGGAAAAATATTAGCAGGCGGCATCAGCAATTATTTTTATGGACCAGATGGTAATTCAGTAGTCGCAAGATTTAAAAGTGACGGTACTTTAGATAATTCTTTTAACGGTAACGGCATAGCAATAAAATCAATAAGTGCCGCCGGCGATGGATTTAATAGCATAGCGATTTATAAAAATAGTTTGTATGCAGTAGGATATGCTCAATATCCGGGTAATTTTGCAACTGTGGCAGCGTACCAGCTGGGAGCAAACACTGCTCCCATAGTGAAGATCACAAGCCCTGCGAACAATAGTTCTTATAATGCGCCTGCAACAATATTTATCAGAGCTGTTGCATCTGACGCCGATGGCACCATCTCGCAAGTTCAATTCTATAATGGCACTACATTATTGCATACAGAGCATGTAGCGCCTTATGGATTTTCATGGCCAGGTGTTGCGGCGGGTTCTTATTCCGTTACAGCAAAGGCAACAGATAATGAAGGCCTCACAACTACTTCGGCTGTTGTTAATATATCTGTAATAGCAGGAAATACTCCCCTGGTAAGTTCAAATATTCCTGCTTATGGTACAAATATAAGCAGCCTCTTGAGTATGAGCTTAAGCCCTGACCCTGTACATAATGTTTTGAATATTTCTTTGAATGGGTTGAATAATAAATCATCAGACATATCTATTATATCTGCAGAAGGTGTAGTAATGCGGAATTATAAAGAATCAAATTCAAACCATCATTCACTGGACGTTTCATCCCTCACCAATGGAGTATATATTGTAAAGCTGGTGTGTAATGATAGAGTGATTGTAAAACAATTTGTAAAAATGTAAATTACTGGCAAGTAATAATTTTTATAGAATCAGGTAGTTTGTTCGTTATATAAAGGGTATGAGAATACCTTTACTTACAGCCTGCATTTATTAAAACGGTATTTAATTCACCCGGAAGCTGAATAATATTCACATCCTTATACAAAATTAAAAACCTTTGCGCTTATTCTGCCTGATTCAATTATTTATTTAGATTCATCATTCTCACTTTTGATAATAAAACCCGAACTTGCATGCCTAAATAAATTAAGTAATAAAATATGTCAAAATCCCAGGAAACCTTTGGTAAAAAAGAGAAGCAAAAGAAAAAGGCAAAGCAGCGCCAGGATAAAGCTGAAAAAATGGAAGAGCGAAAGGCTAATGCAAAGAAGGGAAAATCTCTTGATGAAATGATGGCCTATATTGATGAGAATGGAAATATTTCATCTGTACCGCCAGACCCTGGTAAAAGAAAAGTATTTAAGCAGGAAGATATGCAGATCAGTGTTCCAAAATATGTACCAGGCGAAGAAGCCGATTTAATAAGAACAGGAGTAATAACTTTTTTCAATGAATCAAAAGGATTTGGGTTTATAAAAGATGCACAATCACAGGAAAGCATTTTTCTTCATGTAGGCCAGCTAACAGAGCCGGTAAAGGAAAATGATAAAGTGATCTTTGAAATACAAAGCGGACCAAGAGGTCTTAATGCAGTTAATGTGAAAAAGGCGCCAAAATAAATGGAAAGCCGGGAAACAAAAATGAATTTTCATACCCGCAAATGGGTAAAGCCTGAAGACCTTAATCCTAATCATAGTTTGTTTGGAGGTCGCCTGTTGCAATGGATTGATGAAGAAGCGGTGATTTATGCAATAGTTCAACTTGAGAACCCGTATGTTGTTACAAAATATATATCTGAGATCAACTTTATCAAAGCGCCCAAGCAAGGCGATATAATAGAAATCGGCATAATAGCTACGCATTTTGGCACTACTTCCCTGGCCATGCGATGCGAGGTAAGAAACATGCTCACAAGGGAGGCAATCTTAAACATAGAAAAATTAGTATTTGTTAATCTCGATGTAAACGGCATACCAACTCCACATGGTAAATCGGCCATCACTTATATAAAAGACAGGCTTAGTATTAAAGACATACAGTTGCCTGGCGATAATTTATAACCTTCGGCTCAATACATTTCCATTTATAAGTTTGCTGATGCATCGGCTTGCAAACATCTTTACATGGTTTGTCATAAAATTACAAAGGCGCAATTATTGATTAGTGTTGAATAAAAATTTCGCTATTAATAAATTTCAGAGTCTAAGCATGTCAAAAATAAAATTGAGCGTACTTGATCAGTCTATTGTGCGGCAAGAAAGCACCGCACGTGATGCCGTTGATGAAACTATTGCTACCGCTAAACTTGCTGAACGATTAGGATACACCCGTTTTTGGATTTCAGAACATCATAATGCAACATCAATTGCGGGAAGTGCGCCGGAAGTGTTGATGGTAAAGCTGGCTGATGAAACAAGTAATATACGAATAGGATCAGGTGGTATAATGTTGCCTAACCACAGTGCATTAAAAGTAGCAGAGAACTTTCGTATGCTTGAAACACTTTTCCCTGGCCGAATAGATTTGGGTATGGGGCGTGCACCCGGCACAGACAGGATAACAAGTACAATTTTAAATCCTTCTAATGATTTTAGTGAAGAAAGTTACCTGACGCAATTAACGCATCTGCAACATTATTTTGCTGATAAAGCTGCCACACAATATGGAAGTGTGCTTGCGGTTCCACAATCAATAACTACTCCGCGGCAATGGATATTAAGTTCCAGTGGTGGAAGCAGTAAAATTGCAGCAAAATATGGAATGGGACTGGCTATTGCAAAGTTTATAAATGGAATGGCAGAGCCTGTTATCTCAAAAGAATATATAGATAATTTTGAACCATCAGAGCAATTTCCGGCGCCGGAGATTTTAATTGCTATTAATGTACTGTGTGCAGAAACTGAGGAAAAAGCTGCCCGGATGCGCAAGCTTGTTGATTACCGTTTGCTCCAGTTTACTAAAGGCAACTTTGATAAGCCGGCATCTTATGAAACTATAAAAGATTATGCGTTTTCACCTGCAGAGCTTGAACATGTAAAGTACAATAGTGGCCGCATTATTTCAGGTACTCCTGAGCAGGTAAAAAGCCAGTTATTACAAATGGTAAATGATTTTGATGCTGGTGAAATAATGGTAGCTACCATGACTGATAATGCTGCAGATAGAAAACAATCTTTTGAATTATTAGCAAATGCATTTGAATTGTAATGTGAACTATTGTAAACCAATTGGTGTTCAATTTTTAATCACATTATCATTTTCTTCATCCATAAAAATGATTTTATCTCTTAAAAAACTTACGCCAATTTCCGCACCTATAGCAATTGTATCGCCGGATGGTCTTCTTGCAATGATTGTTTTATCACCTATAGATAAATACACCAGTTGTTCATTTCCCATGTTCTCATAAGCGAGCACTTTTAATTTACAATCTGGTTTAAAGTTAGTATCTAATGAAAGCATAATGTCTTCGGGCCTTATCCCGATTTGAATTTTCTTGCCTGTATAATTCATTACATCGTTTGGAAAATTCTTACCAAAATCAATTACACATTTTTCGGTTTCATGTATAAAAAGATAACCGTTATTGTTGCTGAGCGCACCTTTTAAAAAATTCATTGAAGGCGAGCCAATAAATCCTGCAACAAATTTGTTTGCAGGTGAATTGTATAAATGCAGCGGCGTATCAAGTTGCATAAGTTTGCCTCTGTTCAACACCGCAATTCTGTGCCCAAGAGTCATTGCCTCTGTTTGATCATGTGTAACATATATCATTGTCGCATTTATTTCACGATGGAGTTTTTGTAATTCAATTCTCATCTGGCTTCGCAGCTTCGCATCAAGGTTGCTTAAAGGTTCATCAAACAAAAAAACTTTAGGCCTGCGAATTATTGCTCTTCCTATCGCAACACGCTGGCGTTGCCCGCCGGATAAGGTTTTTGGCTTGCGAAACAATTCATCTTCTATCTCCAGCAATTTAGCGGTTTGCATTACCCGGTCTTTAATTTCACTCTTCTTATAATTTTTAAGCTTTAAACCAAAAGCCATATTATCATACACCGTCATGTGCGGATACAAAGCATAGTTTTGAAATACCATTGCTATATCCCTGTCCCGCGGGCTTAGCTCATTAATTCTTTTTCCATCAATAGCAAGTGTGCCTTCACTTATGTCTTCCAGCCCTGCTATCATACGCAGCAAGGTAGATTTACCGCAACCTGATGGCCCAACAAGAACCATAAATTCTTTATCATGGACAGTAAATGAAATATCATCTACGGCCCTTTTTCTGCCACGCTCTTTATCAACATCATCATACAATTTTGAAATATTTTGTAAAGTAACTTCTGCCATAATTATTTATTCAATGCGTTAGAAAAGCAGTTCTTTGAAATCTTTGTAATGCGGCATCCTAAATCCAATTCGCCTGATGCAAGAATGTATTCGTCATGGTACACAGCAATACCTGTTGTAAATACAACATCATTTAAATATATCTTTTCTTTGATAGATTTTGTAAGTTCCGGCTTAGCCTCAAGCAACGGAATTGTATCTTCAAGATGTAAAATTTTTAGAGGATTATCTTTATCAAGCAATGCCCAAAACGTTCGGTATATACCAACTTCATTGTTATTTTCAACACCATGATATAACATTAACCATCCATCTTCTGTAAGAATCGGCGGTGTGCCTCCTCCTATTTTTACATTGGCTAAAGAAGACCGCCTTGCCCTGAGAAAGGCACTGTTACCGGGTTTCCAATGTAAAAGATCAGGCGAAGAAGATAAGTGGATTGCAGCGCCGGGATGGTATAGAGATGATGGGGAAGTAGCAAAATAACATTCACCTAATGGTCTTGTAAGCGCATAATAAGCGTTATTAACTTTTCCTTCAAACAGCAACATGTCTTTGTTCTGGTGATCAAGAACAATTCCAAGGCAGGTATAATATAATCCGTCATCAGAAATATACAGCATAGTAGAATGCCTTTCAGAACTGGCGCAACAGGTTGTCATATAATAGCGACCATCAATAAATGAAATTCGCGGATCTTCTATTCCATACTCCTGGCTGCTAAATTTGGGAGAGATTATTTTATCATAATGTATTTTTTCTATGGCAGAGCCATCATTATTTAATTCTACCGGAAGCAGCCATGATAAAGAAGTTACAGCCAGCACAGTAAATTTATATTGGTTTATTACAAAAACTCTTGGATCATTCATATTTACTTTTGACATTGGCCAGGCATCTAATACGTATCCATCTTGCTGCCATCTTATACAATGTACTTCATCATCATACACGGCATCAGATAATGCTTCCGCAACACGAACCATCATAAGTAAATTTCCATTTGGCAACCGGCATAAGCCGGGATTAAATGCACCTAATACAAAAGTTTTATCTTCCAATCCATTCCGTAATGGTGAAAAGGAAAGATCAACATCACCTGGCGAAAAAATTAATTGATCTGATATAATATGTTCACCTGTCATTATGGTTTTTTATATTTATTTAATGCAGCTTTAATTTCAGGAGAAGATTCAACTTTTTCCATAGCCAGCAAGGCTTCAATAGTTGATTCAGCGCCGGAATTATAGTTTACAACTGTCGAAGATTTTATACCATCAAAGCAACGGCCTGTTGTTAGCGAATACATTTGTTTGTTTGCATCATTTGCTCCAAAAAACCATGCTGCAAGATGTGCTGCAATATCAGCGTATTTTGGTTCACCGGTTAATCTGAATGCTTCTGCAGCAGCAAAAACCATAGGCCTTATTCCATATGCAATTTGCTCAAAGCTTTTTTCACTTACAAGCTGTATTGCAGTTCCATCATTTCTAATTACAAAAGAAGATTTAAAGCCTTTCTGCAAAAGCCATGGGTAAAAATTATCTACTTCAATTAATGCTTTAGCAATGTATTGCTTATCATTTAAAAATGCCCCGGCTTTCATTAAAGCATAAGCCTGGTCGCAGGCGTAGGCATGCCATGTATTCTCCCAACTTAAAAAAGCGCCATAAGGAAAATGACTTGCATCGCCTTGCTGCATCAATACAATTCCATCTGCAAGTCTTTTTATATAAGCAGTTAATACCTCATCGTTATTTGCTGTGCAATATGGAATCAAAGCAAGAATAAGAATGGCAGCCTGGTCTGTACCACTACCTGCAGGCAGCCATTGCGGAACCGTTATGCCGTTTACTACTTTTGTAATTTGAGGTATGTTAACAAGGTCAGATTTTATTTTGGTTATTAATTTATTTACTGCCAGTGCTATCCTGGTAGATAACTGTAGATTTTTATTTTTAACTATTGGATAAGCTTCTGTAAGTGCATGTAAAGCCCGCCAGGACCACCATTCAGATACATTGGCACTTGTTTGCCCGCTTGTATTAATTTGATTTGTGGGGAAAAGGAAATTATAAAAATAACCGCTGGCAGATTGCATTTGCAGAACGAATTCTATCAGGTTATATGTCTTATTCTGAACTGCAGTATCGCTCTCAAATTTTCGACTTCTTACATAAACAAGTATGGCTCTTGAAACATCATCAACACATGTATAACCTTCATCAGCATCACCAATAAGATGATAATCCGGCGCTTCGGCATAAATATAAATACCGGCCGCATGAGCTCCGGTTAAAAATGTAACAGGATTATATAAATAATCCAGGTGATTTGTGTTAACTAACGAGGTATCTTTTTGTATTGGAAGATTTACATTATTTGCCTGCTTTTTGCATGTTAATGCCATACAAGTTATAGCGCATAAGCAGAGCACAAAGTGTAATCCTGTTTTCATGTTAATTGTTTCTTTTCAATTCATCAAGAAGTTCGTTAACGCTGATTGTAACAAAACCGGTGGCTGAATCTGATACCGCATAAGGGATAACAAGCATATTGCCATGGCGCATTAAGCCGCAGGTATATACTACATTTGGCACATAACCTTCCCTCTCCGTTTCATTTGCGGTTATTAAAGGTTTATCTAACCTTCCTATTATTTTAGAAGGATCAGCAAGGTCAAGAAGTATAGCACTTATCACATAAGTTCTCATAGCACCAACACCGTGTGTAAGTAAAAGCCAGCCTTGTTCCGTTTTTACAGGAGAGCCGCAATTGCCCAATTGAACAAATTCCCATAAATATTCTGGTTCCATAAGAATGTATGAATTTTCCCAGTGATATAAATTGTCCGAATACATTATGCTGATCTTTTCGCCGCCCTGCCTGGCTATCATAACATATTTGCCATCTACTTTTTCGGGGAATAAAGCCATGCCTTTATCAGATATAGCGTTGCCATATAATGTGCGGATCTTAAATACATCAAAATCTTTTGTCTCTATTAAATGTGTATTAATTGCTCTGCCATTATATGCGGTATAAGTTCCATAATAAAATGTGTTTCCACTATCTTCAAACTTTACAAAGCGTACATCTTCCATTCCCATACACTCTGACTTTGAATTTGGAAAGATCACTTTTTCATTCAGAGGCAAATTTGAAGATGATTCAAGTTCATAATTTGAATCAAGAATTTCATTAACCTGTTTACATAAACCAGCCATTGATTCTTGTTGATATAATTGCTTATCATTTATGATTTGAATCGCTTGTGCCGCGGTAAACTCTTCAGGGAAATGTTTAAAAAATTCCTCATTACCACCATTTAACGACGCCATTCGTTGTTGTACAAACTGCTTAGTGTATTGAGCGTTTTGATTTTTTTTTAGACATGTATGATAACCAGGTTCTTTATCTAATGTTATCTCAGAGAGATCATTTATTACACCTGTTCTGAAAACTATAGAAGAAATATGACCTTCACCGGTGGCTCTCAAACTCATAATAAACCTTTGCTCACCTTGATTTATGCCACTTTGATCGGGATGAGGAACGATGGAAGGATTAAACAATGCCGCGGCCTGGATAGAATATTCTTTTGTAAAAAATGCACCAAGTAATAATTTTTTATTTGGTGAGAAAGATAAAAGATTACTTTCATATTGATTATTGATTCTATCAAAATGCGCTAATAATATGTTTTCAAAATCGCGGTGGCGATTTGAAAAATCTGCCCATATTTTTTCCAGGCACAATTCTACTTCATCATCACTCAGGTTTTTAACACGATTGATAACATCACTCACACGGTTTATTCCCGGTAAATACAAAAAATTTGCAATCACTGCTTTTGCAGAAGCGAATAATTGTATCGAACTTTTGGTGACTTTCATTTTTGATTTCCAATTTCTTAAAATTCAATTCTCCATTCAATTTACTAATCTTTCAACCCTGTAGATGCCATACTTTGTATAAAATGTTTTTGAAAAAATAAAAATGCGATCATCACAGGAAGCGCTAACATTACGGCTGCTGCTATCTTTACGCCAAGCTGGCTATCGGCTCTTCCTCCTACTGCAAATAATGTAACTAATTGTGGCATGGTCATTAATTGTTCATTTCTTATTACAATCAATGGCCACAATACTTCATTCCATGAACCGATAAAAGATAAGATGGCAACAGTAACCAATGTTGGTTTTATGTTTGGCCAAAGTATTCTGAAAATAATTCCCATCTCTGTACAACCATCAAGTCTTGCAGCATCTATTAAGGCTTGTGGCAAGCCCTGGAATGCCTGCCTGAACATTAATATAGCAAATGCGCTCACTGCAAATGGAATTATCAAAGCAAAGAATGTATCTACTAATCTTAAATTAACCATCGTGATATAATTGGGTATAAGTGTTACCTGGAACGGAAGAGACATTGTGAAAACAATTACATAAAAAATTAGCTGCCTTCCTTTAAATTGCATTTTTGCCAGGGCATATCCAACCGTTGAACCGGTTATCAGCACAAGAGATGTTGTAAATACAGCCACCAATAAACTGTTTAAAAGGGAACGTGTGATTGGTATTTTTTCAATCATTGATTTAAAATTTCCAAAGCCAGGATGAGCCGGCCATAAGGTCATGTTTCCTACTTCATTCATTGGTGCTAAAGAAGCTCCAATCATCCAGATGAAGGGATAGATAAAAGTTAATGCAGCCGCTGTTAAAGCGATGTACATTAAAAATTTTCCTATGGAGATTTTCTCTTTCATTAATTGTCTTTTTAATTATTCGTCATTTATCATTGAGTCATTGGTAAAGAATAATTATTCAAACTTATTTTTAAATCTTCAGCCATTGGCTTATTAACCTTTGTCTTATTGACCTATTGTCTTCCTTAACTTATAACCTATTGCTTACATAGCAAGCATCACACTTCTTTTTCAATAAACTTTTTTTGAAGTATCACCACTGTCATTATCATCAGCGCATAAAAAAAACCTAACGTTGCAGAATAACCCATATTATAATATTGAAACGCTTGTTTATAAATATATAATACTGCTGAGAGTGTTGTATTTAAAGGGCCGCCGCCTGTCATAATGTATGGCTCAATAAAAAGAGAAAAACCACCAATCGTTGATAATATCACCACCATAAAAACTGTAGGATTTATCATGGGCAATGTGATGTGATAAAATTGCTGCCACTTGCTTGCTCCTTCCATCTTTGCAGCCTCATAATACTGTGGTGGTACGGTTTGCAGGCCAACAAGAAACAGTATCACATATAAACCAACATTCTTCCAGGTGGCCATAACTGCTATTGAATAAATGGCAATATCAGGGTCAACTAACCATCCTACTTTATGAAACCCGAGTGATAAAAGCAGCCTGTTTATTAGTCCGAAATCAAAGCCTAATAACTGCTGCCATAAAATAGTTACTACCACACCGGAAACAATTACAGGCATAAAAAAAGAAGCTCTGAAAAATGCGATTGCTTTTATTTTATGATTGAGTAAATAAGCCAGGAACAATGAAACAACTAACTGCAATGGAATATGTAATAATAGAAATTTAAGCGTATTAAAAATCGCTTTCCAAAATAAGCGATCATGAAAAAGGCGGAAATAATTTGCTGTGCCGATAAACTTCATCGGCGCTATAATATTCCATTTATGAAAGGTGAGAAAGAAACAGAAGAACACAGGAAATAAAACAAATACTACAACAAAGATGAGGTATGGAGACACCAGCAAATATGGCAACAGCTTTTTCTTATGAAAGCCGGTTACATGTTTGGGCGTATGTTTTATTACTACACTCATGCGTTTTCAAGATTGAAAGATTGTACAATTTGTGTAGCCTGTTCCGCCATTCTTGTGGATGTTACGGCATTGTTATCATCTATAATTCTTACATGATCACGGTTTTTTATCCACTCCCATTGATCCTGCAACATGGCTGTAAGTATATGCTGGTAGCGGCTTTGCTTATCTGAAGTATCCTTATATTCAATAGTTACATGTTCATCATAAATTATTTCTTTAAACCTTCCATTTACTATTTTATTTTCTTCCGGATTGGAATTATGTACCAGGTTTAATGTACCAGGCATTGCAGATAGTTTTTGCAAATCCTTCTTTTGAAGAAGGCCATGCAATTTCATTTTTACAGGTATCCATTCATAAAGAGTGATCTCACCTTTTTCAAATTGCAATCTCATTTCCTGCCTGTCTAATACTGTTGGCTGGTCAAAGCCATGATAAAAGTTCACAATCGCATCATTGTATAAAACAGTTGCCTGCACACGATCAATTAATTTATTTTGGATCCCCTGTCTTTGCAATTGTATAGCATTTACAACTTTGCCTTCTCCGAGCCAACCAGAAAACATATCAAAAAAATGAACGCCATGCTCAATAAATATTCCGCCACTTTTTGTTTCATTCCAAAACCAATGATCCTTATGTAGCTTTTCATCACTTGCATAATTCTCAAAAAAGCCATGGAGAAAATCTCCAAGGATCTTTTCATCAATTATCTTTTTTACAATTTTATATAAAGGATTGTAACGCTGCATGAGATTAACTACATACAATAAATTGAGTGATCTTGCTAAAGATTGTAATTCTTCTGCTTCACTTGCTTTTAATGCAGCAGGCTTTTCACAAATCACATGTTTGCCCGCTAATAATGCAGCTTTAGATTGCTGATAATGTAAGAACGGAGGTGTGGCAATATAGACAAGATCAACAGTTGCATCATTTAAAATGTCATCATAATTATTGTATGGTTTTGCACTTAGGTTATCAGCCATTTGCATTGCGGCTTCATGATTAATATCTGTTACAGCGATAATTTTTATCCCTTCAATTAATAAAAAAGCTTTTGCTGCAAACGCTGCAAACCCGCCGGCACCAATGATTGCAATGTTTAAAGACCTCACCCCGGCCCTCTCCAAAGGAGAGGGGGAAGAAGCCTCTTTTAAAGGAGAGAAAGAAGTTGTTACATTAAGATTATTCATTAGTATAATTA
>CAXSDW010000029.1:0-9796 GCA_964236235.1 uncultured Chitinophagaceae bacterium | reverse complement strand
TAAGTTTTGGGAGGTTCTGTAATTCCATTTGATGCAAAAATATTTTTGTTATAAATGGTCATGATAGGATTCACTTTCCATGGAACCTGGTATATATGACCATCGGAAGATGTGATCTCTTTTATAACTGCACTATCACATCTTTCATACATGAAATTCAAAAAACCTTTTATTGTATCCAGCGGAATCAGCACATGTGCATGTGCATACATTTCAACATTTCCCTGCCACATATTAGCATAAATATCCGGCGTAGTTTTTCCTACAACAGCGGCTAAAATAACTTCTTCGCTGGATTGCCCTTCTGGTATGGGCTGCATGTGAACCTTATCAATATTATTGTTATTCCATGCATTGGTTAAAGCGGAACATAATTTTATTTCCTGGTTATTATTAGAACACCAGAAAAGCAATTCTTTATTTTTTACCTCATTGGTTCTGCATGATGTTCCAATTATAAAATAAGATAAAATGAACAATATAGAATGCTTATTTCTCACTAATATTTTTGAAATTTGAAAGGTTAAATATCTGCTCTAAACGTTATTAAGACTATTATATCTAACTGATTTTCAAAATCCTGCAAATGCCATTATAGATCTTTTTCAACAGTGTAAATTGAAAGCACTTCTGCCTCAGATAAGGCGCGGTTATAGATTCTTATATCATCCATCGAACCGTTAAAGAACCCGGGGCCATAATAATCATAATCCCCGGCAGGAGAAGAGTTATATACTTCCTTAGGCAACTGCTGCCCTATAGCAAGAGGTACCGGGTTTGCCAATGTAGAAGGAGTGCCGGTAATGTCAGCCTTTTTTACCAGGGCGCCATTTACATAAAACTTCATGGTTCCGTTTGTGTATGAAACCGCTGTTTGCGTCCATACATCAAGCGGTATAGCACCAGGATTGTCATCTACATCATGATACCCATTATCTGCATGGAAAGTGAGAAAAGCAAAATCATTGCATTGCAACTGGAATTTATAACCATTCCATCTGTTAAGGGAAAGGATGTAGCTATCACAGAATGATGTATGCCGCTTAATCCACAAACTGAAAGTAAATTCCTTTGGATTTAACGCCTGGCTATAAGGCACTTCAACATAAGCTCCGTTGGTGAAATCATAGGCCATGCCTGCCCGGTTAAAACGATCAGCAACTAACACTGGTAATGTGCCTCCATCAATACCAGGCGAAGGCCCAACCAACCCTGATTTTGGAATACCATCATGACCATGCCCGCTAGCATCGGCAGCGTTACCATCAAACTTCCATTGTGCCACAAGGTTTTCAACAGAGACTTCCTGTATTAATTTAGAATTAAAATCCTGTGCTGCCCTTATTAAATTTGAAACAGTATTATTCACGTCCTGCTGAGTATAAGTACCGGATGTTACCTGTGCAGAAAGATCTAATACGGTTTTAAGATTGGCCTTTGCCCCTATCGCATATTTTCCTGGCTTACTACCTTCCACAGCATTATTATAAACCTGGGTTAATGAATCAATTGTTTTACTTAACTGGGACTTATCGGAATTATAATCAACGGTTTCTTTAGCTTTTTTGCACGAATTAAGTAGTATAAAGCAGGTTAACAGCCCGAGCAAGATAATATTGAAAAGTTTAGAAATTTTCATCTTTATATTTTTAAGTTTAGTTATATGTTATAATTTTTTATTGGTATCACGCTCGCTTTGCGGTATGGGGAAAAACCTGTTATTTGTATAATTAAAATTAGGTACATCCTTTAATGCATTGGTTGCATAAGCTTCACCATAGCGCATGATATCAAAGAAGCGCTGAAACTCCAAAGCAAGCTCACTCCTTCTTTCCTTTCTTATTAAATCCCGTAAAGTTGCCTGATCTGTTACAGTTATATCAGGCAGTAAACCAGCCGGTACCTGCAAACCATAGCCGGGTAAAGAGGGATCATTGAGGTAAGATTCTCTAGCCCGTTTGCGTACCTTATTTAAAGGAATTAATGCATCACTGCTGCTACCCATTTCATTTAGAGCCTCTGCTTCAACTAATAAAATATCTGCAAAACGAATAGCTTCATAATTAAGATTTCCGTCACCTTTGATATTAGTAGGAATTTCAGATAGCGGCTGAATCTGCTTTTTACTTAAGTATCCAGTTGTAGTCCAGGTCGGATCAAAATCAACATCAAAATATGGATGTCCTGCTCTTGCAACTGAATAATCTAAACGTGGATCAGTTGTATCTGAGGCAGACGATTTTTCAAAATTATCAACAAGACTTTGAGTAGGATAAAAAAAGCCATATCCGTTTATACTGCGTGGCGCAAACCATTGATTTAAATTGTTTCCCAAAAAAGGGCTTGCACCTGTTTTATGCCACACAGAGAAGATAGCTTCATCATTGATTTTGGTGGCCTGATTGAAATTATCGCTGTATTTAGGCAGCAGGTTATAAATGCCTAAAGCTTCAACTGCTTTGGCTGTTTGCGCTGCAAGATCCCATTTTTGTTCAAACAAATATGCTTTGGCTAATAACGCCATCGCAGCTCCTTTGGTAGCTCTGCCCTGGTCAGTATTCGGCCATGTTGCAGGCAATCCATCTGAGGCATCTTTAAGGTCAGTTTCAATCTGCGCATATATTGCTGTCTGTTCCATAGCAGGACTTTGAGATTCTTCTCCTGTTTCAACTTTTAGGTGCAATGGAATTTTACCGTAAAAATTGGTAAGAAGAAAATAATAATAAGCACGTAAAAACTTGGCTTGTCCAACCACTGTTTTTCTTACATCTGCAGACACAGCAGTATTACTTTCCGGTAAGCCATCAATTACTACATTACATTTAAATATACCATCATAATAACGGCGCCACACACCTTCCACCGCAGAATTTGAAGGAGTGATATTGTATTCATCAATTCGTAAAAAATCAGCCTGGTCACCGGGGTTGCCGCCTTTTATAGCATCATCAGAAGCTACATCTCCCAGCACCCAGATTGCATTTGAACCGGCATCAGTAAATAAAAGCGGGGTATAAGCGGTATTAACAGCAACAGTTGCATTGGCATCAGATGTAAAAAATTCGGAAGCCTGATAGCTTCCTAAGATTTTTTGATCAAGAACTTTTTTACACCCAAACATTGTAAACAATGCAAATATTATTATTGGCAGAAATATATTTTTTGTCTTCATGTTATAATGAATTGTAATTTAAAAATTAATGTTTAAGCCAAATGTATAAGTACGTGCTGCAGGATAAGTTCCCCAGTCAATACCTACAGCTCTAACTCCTTCACCTGCAGAATTATTATTAGTATACATTTCAGGATCTAAACCTGTGTACTTGGTAAATGTGAGCAGGTTTTGACCGCTAACAAAAAACCTTACGTAAGACATGCCTAATCTTGTTACTGCTTTTGGGTTTATTGTATAACCAAGCTGAACATTTTTCAATCTCAGATATGAACCATCTTCCAGGAAACGAGTGGAAGGACGCTTGTTATTACTTGCGCCGGTCCATGATAAACGCGGTAAAGTATTGCTCGTTCCCTCACCATGCCAACTGTTGTTAGCTGCTCTTTCTGTAATATTAAACGAACGGTAAAATCCTTCAATATCAGTTAGTACCTGGTTGTATAATTTATTGCCATAAACTCCCTGGAAAAATAAATTAAGATCAAAATTGCTGTAGTTAACAGTTCCGGTAAATCCATAAGTAAATTTAGGAATAGGGCTTCCTGCAAATACCCGGTCGTTCTCATCAATCACTCCATCTGGCTTGCCATTTGGGCCACTTACATCTTTAAATTTCACATCACCGGGTTGTATTCCGGGGCCCTGGTATGCATGCGTTAACACCTCAAGCGGAGTTTGAAAAATTCCTTCCTGCTGCAACAAATAAAATTCGCCTATGGGCTGCCCGGTTGTTGTAAGCGTGGCAAAATAATTATTATCAATTCTTGCACCTGGTATAGGCCGGCCGTTTGCCAGCGAGGTAACTTCATTGCGTACAGTAGCAAAGTTTCCTGTAACCTGGTATCTCCAGTCTTTATTAATATTCTCACGATAAGTAAGTTCCACTTCAAAACCTTTGTTCTCTACTTTACCGGCATTTACATAAGGGCTGCTGGCGCCGCCTGCACTTGTTGGTTCCGGAAGATTTAGTAAAACATCCGAGGTTTTCTTGATGTAATAATCTGCAGTTATTGTCAAAGCATTGTTGTATAATCCAAGGTCAATCCCTACATCACTTTGTGTGCTTGTTTCCCATCTTACATCAGGATTTCCTTTAGAAGTAATTGTATATCCTTGTGTAGGTGTACCTCCGAACGGATAGTAAAATCCGCTCTCAATAAGAGAAGCATAACTGTAATTCCCGATTTCCTGGTTGCCCAACTGGCCCATATTTGCCCTTAATTTTAATAAAGAGATCTGGCTTATATTTTTCAGAAAATCTTCCCTGTCTATCCTCCATCCTAATGAGCCGGAATAGAAATTTCCATAGCGGTTATGAGGATCAAGCCTTGAAGATCCATCACGCCTGATATTAAAGCTTGCCAGGTATTTATCATTGTATTGATAAGCTACTCTTCCAAATATTGAGGAAAGCGCCCAATGCGATTCATTGCCTCCATTTTGCTGCACGCCCAGGCCATTACTTAGATATTGAAAGTCAGGTGACTGGTTTACATAATTTGTTCTTGAGGCAGAGATTTGCTTTACATCATTCTTAATTATTTCAGAACCAGCCAAAAAGGTAAAAGTATGTTTAGTGCCTAATAAAAGATCATACACTGCAGTGTTCGTCCAGTTGTAATTAAATTCATTTGAGTTTGATTGGCCAAGGCTTCCGGTACCATTAAAAAAGCGGTCAATGCCCCATGTTTTATTAAACTGCTTAAAATCTGATAAGATAAAATTAACACCAAAATCAGATTTTAACTTGAGATTTTTTATTGGATTGATTTCAACAAAAGCATCACCCAATAAAGTATAATTACTAAATTTTCTGTTGTAAGCATCTGCAAAGGCAACCGGGTTTAATCCATCACCAAAAAAAGCCGGGGGATTTGGAAGATCAACAAAATCACCATTCTTATTATATACCGGCGTAGCAGGCGTTCTAAACAATGCATAGCGAACTACGCTTGCTCCTGCATTACCATTTCCATAGCCGTCACCAGAGCTACCTACCTGTTTTGTTTTTGAATAAGCAAGATTAATGTTAGTACCTATTTTAAAAAATTTTGATAACGCACTTGTTACAGAAGTACGAATATTAAACCGGTCATAAGATGAATTATTTATAAGTCCTTCCTGTGTGAAATAATTTGCAGAAACAATGTATTGAGAATTATCATTTCCACCGCTTACTGATAATTGTGCATTATGTTGAGGAGCATTTTTAAGCACTTCTTTAAGCCAGTTTACATTCGGCAAAGTATCCAGCATACCTGTTGGTATTGTTGCACGGCCATCTGCTGTTGCAGCAGTATTGTAAGCAGTTACATACTCTCTTGTATTAGCCATTTTTATAAGATCGCCTGCTGTTTGTATGCCTGTATAAGCGCTTAAGCTCAGCCTCGCTCTGCCTGATTTGCCTTTTTTGGTAGTGATAATTACCACACCATTCGATGATCTTGCGCCATAAATAGCCGCAGAAGCTGCATCTTTTAAAACATTAATACTTTCTATATCATTAGGTGATATTTGATTTATGCCATTTTGAGTTGGCACGCCATCAATAATATACAACGGTTCGTTACTGTTTATTGTTCCAACGCCGCGGATACGCACTGCAACATTTTCACCGGGAGCGCCACTGGCTGTAGTTATAGCAACACCTGCAGCTTTACCCTGCATTATCTGATCTACACCACCGACAGGTATATTGGCAATATCTTTACTGTTGATAAGGGATACTGCACCTGTAAGATCTTTTTTTCGTTGACTTGTATATCCCACCACAACCACATCCTGTAAACTTTCTGACGCAACCGCTAATGAAATACTGACAACAGAACTTGCCGGGATGGTTATTGTTTGGGCTACCTGGCCTACATGGCTGATTCGTAATTGTTTTGTAGTTGGAGAAATGTTGATAGAAAAAGTGCCGTCAGCATTTGTTGTAACACCTTTTCTTTCTCCAACAGCAGTTACTGATGCATCTGCTAAAGGTGTTCCGTCTTTTGAATTGGTAACTGTGCCGGTAACAGTTCGTTGCTGAGCCATTGTTTGAAAAAAACAAAATAGCATTAGCAATACGCTAAAAATAAATTTCACTCTCATATGCAAGCATTGTTATTTAAGGGATTTGGTAAATGTTTTGAAATAGAAATTTACATCTTTAAAATAAATCTGCCATTTTTTTTGCACATAACTTTATATTATTTCTATAGCTATATGAAACGTTTGCAATGGCAATTAAAATAATTTGTTAGGTTGTTAAACAAGTTCTTAATAATCGTTTTCGAATGATTCGCCTTATTAAAAATTGATTTTGGATGTAAAGTTTACCGTAGATATGTGGAGATAAATATTTTTATATAATGCATAAGTTGTTATTTAAACAAAGTAGGTAATCATTTATTTTATACAAAATACTTTGAAGCAAGGCACTTATAATAAAAAAACGCATGTTTTACTTTTCAAAATTGAAACTTTATTTGTTGTAAGGTTTAATGCTGGTAACATTTTATGCATTATGGGTGCAGTTAAACAAATGGCCGGAAAAGCAACACAGTTTGTCATTTAATTTTTTATATAATTCTTAGTTACAATTAATTTATTGAAAGTATATATCAATGCTAACATTATTTGATGCAACATATAACTTGAAATGCACAACTAAATTTTGATAAATATTTTTCTCTTATACATCCAATATAAAATTCTCCAATCTATAAAAATCATAATAGCTCCCATTATTAAGGTGGAATATGCATCACCAAATACCTTGTCAAAATTATGCCCGAGATGAATGTATAATGTATTGCTTAAAAAAGGGCCGAGGCCATCTGCCAGTACATATGCAGCAATGGAATTGATACCCACTACTGTAAGAATAAAAGCATATTTGCGGTGATTAAATACATCAATAACACCGTAGAAGAAAGCCAAAAACAGGAAACATAATCCGCCGCTAAAAATCGTCCAGGCCGGCGTCCATATTCTTTTTACGATCGGGTTAATGCCGGTAAAATGAATCAAGGTGGCAAACGCTGCCAGGCTTATTCCAATCACCACAAAACGTTTTATTTTATCCCTGCCGGGAAAATCGGATTTCAAAATATTGCCGGCTAATAAACCAAGAATCATTGTTGCTAACGTTGGAATAAAGCTGAGCGTGGAATAACCGCCTTCATTAAATTCAAAATGATGTTCCCTTGGAAACAGGTTTAAAAACCAGCGGTCAAAAGCCCACGCAAAGTTTGTGTTTTTGTTCCAGTGGGCGGCAAAGCCATGGAGGTTGTGTTCCCAACCAGGAGGAACTCCGGTTACTGCTTCGCTTAAAGTTTCGTTTGGCAATGGATATAGTGCAAAGGCAGCCCAATAGCCAACAAGAATTATTATCAGTGCTATTAGCTGGATACGCTTTGATTGAAATCCTAATAAAAAAAGAAAGGTATAGCCTAAGCCAATCTGGCTAAGTGTATCTTCAAAAGTGAAATAGGTTTGGTTAGCCCGCATTGACCTCAGAAATATACCAAGTGCAATTAAAATAAGTGACCGGATGATTGCAGATTTTAACAAGGCAGAAAAACGAATTCCTTTGGCAGCACGATTAGCTATAGAAAATGGCAACGCCACCCCAACCAGAAATGAAAATGAAGGCTGTATCATATCATGCAATGAGCAACCTACCCACGGTACATGATCCTGGTTAAAATATAGAAAACGCCAGAATGCACTATCAGGAAGACTTTCCGAGACATGATGGAAAGAGAAAACTTCGCCAATCATTAGTAACATAACAAAACCACGATAAGCATCTACAGATGAAATGCGCTGCGAAGGCAGGGCAGGATTGATTATAGGAGCAGCAGCTGTAACTGCAGATGTTTTTGACATGGTATGAACTGAGAGTGTGATTAATTGGGAATGATGTGAAAATTATTATTCTTTCTAAACCGGAATTTACAGGATTTATGGAAATGACGTTTAATGAGTTTATATTCATTCTTAGTCAGCATAAATTCTTTTACAGCAACAGTTGCCCGTAACAACGCGTCAATCTTTTTGCAGAAATGATTTTTCCTGTAAGCAGCGTTTTGTTTTGTGCCGGCAAATTAAAAGCGCTTAACAAAAGACATAGAATAAAGAGTAATTTTTAAATATGTTCATAAGCAGAAGATTCAGTTTTTGAAAAAATGAATTGATCTGTAATTTGAATCCGGCCAGGTAATCAGTATGATCTTTAAGAGATTATTGTATTAAAAATTCAACAGTAATTTTATTTACATTTGAATTAGTTGTTATCAAATCGTAATACTAAGCTAACTATTTATTTTTTCAAAATAACCTGCAGCATTGCTGCCTGAGCGCTTATTTATTTACCCAAACGTTTGAAATTACAAGGCAAACGTTTACGCTATTTTTTAAAGATTAAAACATTTTGTGTCAAGTAAACTGCCTACGATTAAAGAAATTGCAAAACGCCTGAACGTGTCTGTTTCTACGGTGTCCAGGGCTTTGCATGAGCACCCGAGCATAGGCTTAAGAACCAGGATGAGGGTGCAGCAACTGGCAAAGGAATTAAATTATGAACCCAATCAAACAGCCATCTTTTTTAAACAAGGCAAAACATTTACTATAGGTGTTATTCTTCCGGATTTATCTGAAGCTTTTTTCTCTTCTGCTATTAATGGAATTGAAGATTCTGCTTCTAAAAATAACTACACTGTATTATTAGCGCAATCTCATGATGATGAAGAAAAGGAAAAGAAAATTGTTGAGACAATGAAAAATCACCGGGTGGATGGACTTCTTGTTTCTATTTCAAAAAATACTTCAACCTATGATCATTTTGAGATGCTTAAAAAATATGACATACCAGTTGTGTTTTTCGACAGGATACCAAAAATTGCCAACATCCATTATGTTGCCTGTGATATGAAGACAGGTACTAAAGAGGCAGTTGATTTTTTGCTAAAGGAAAAGCATCGGATTATAGGAATGATCAATGGCCCGGAAACACTTCTTGCCTGCCAGGAAAGGGTAGAAGGTTATTTACAGGCGATGAAAAAAAACCGTTTGAAATTTGATCCTTCATTAATTGTTTCCTCTAATTTAACCAAACGAAATACTTATGATGCTATTAAACAATTGTTATCTCTAAAAAGAAAACCAACAGCTATTGTAACGTTTAATGATTATGTAGCGCTGGATGCAATTCAGTATGCGAAACAATCAAAACTTAAGATCAACAAAGACATCTGTTTTGTAAGCTACGCCAATCTGCCTCTCATTCATTATATGGAATCTTCTCCATTGGCTTCAGTAGAACAATTTCCTTATCTGCAGGGGCAGAAAGCCACAGAAACCTTGCTGGAATTGATTTCCGGTAACCAGGCGCAGGAAGGAAATAACGTTGCATATTATGAAATCATTTTAGAATCGCAGCTTATTATTCATGATAAAAAATAATAGTTTAAATATTTAAGTCATCAGAATTGTAATTATTTAAGCTGCAGAATAACTCTTAGCATCTTCTCAATTTGTTGAGCTATACGTATAAAACCAAGGTCTGTAAGGTGAGTTCCATCTACTGTGGCTTCGCCATCATCACCAATTAAATATCAGCGGGTAAGTAATAAA
>CAXSDW010000028.1:33522-36499 GCA_964236235.1 uncultured Chitinophagaceae bacterium | reverse complement strand
TCAACTATTAATTATGGCTGATTCTTTTGAAGTACAAAAAAATACAAAAGCGTTTTCCTACACAGTGCTCATTTGCTGTTTGCTTTTGGCATTAGCCATTTTTTATACATGGCCTTTACAAGTGCCTCCCACACCGGTTGCGCAAGATCTAATAGAAATAAACCTGGGCAATGAAACGGAAGGCGCTGGTAATATACAGCCATTAGTAAAAGGCGATCCTGCGCCTGATATTAAAGAGCTTACTTCTCATGCAAAATATTCACCGGCAAAAGATGAACCTGCAAAAGATATACAAGCTGATGAAAAAGATGATGCTGAAGCAGCGCCAATTATAAAGCCGGTAAAATCAAAACCTGATGAAAAAAATACAGCAAAAGATATTATAACAAAGCCGGTCAAAACTCCGAATCCGGCGCCTGTTACAAGTGTTACACCAACTCCGCCTAAACCAAAAATACCTTTATATAAAGGCGGAAATGGAACAGGTGGAAATGGTGCTGCACAGGATAATGGTTATAGAAATGAAGGTTATAAAACCGGTAATGGCGATGCAGCGAGTGCTGATGGAAAGCCTGATTCTTATGGTAATTCGCCGGGCGGGAGAAGTGGTGTAAGTGTTGTGCGTGGCTTATCAGGAAGAAGACCAACACACTTTCCTTCCATGCAAGATGAGTTTAATGAAAATGCAAAAGTTTATGTTGATATAAAAGTTGATGCTTCAGGAAAAGTTACCGGCGCTTCAATTGCAAAAGGCACTACTACATCAAACTCATTACTAAAAAACATTGCTATACAAAAGGCGCAGCAATTAAAATTTCCTCCAAGCCAAAACGATGAAGAATCCGGCACCATTCTTTTCAATTTTATTTTGAAGAGTTAACTCACAACTTATATCAGTTTCCTTGCAGTTACACATTGTATATTTGCGCTTTTGCAATAATGAATTACCAGCAAACTTTACAATATCTTTTTACAACGCTGCCCATGTTTTCTAAAACGGGAGCAAGTGCTTATAAAAAAGATATAACCAATACCGCACTTTTATGTGAAGCCGTTGGCAATCCTCAAAATAAAATAAAAACCATACACATTGCCGGCACTAATGGCAAAGGTTCTTCAAGCCATATGCTTGCCGCAATATTTCAGCAAAACGGTTATAAGACAGGGTTATATACTTCACCGCATTTAAAAGATTTCAGGGAAAGAATAAAGATAAATGGAGAGATGATTCCGGAAGATTTTATTGTTTCTTTTGTTGAAAAAACAAAAGCTGCTTCTGAAAGTATCAAGCCATCTTTTTTTGAGCTTACCGTAGCCATGATGCTTTGCTATTTTGCTGAAGAAAAAGTTGATATAGCTATTGTGGAAACAGGCCTTGGTGGCCGGTTAGACAGCACCAATATAATAAAACCTGAGCTTTCAATTATTACTAATATCGGCTATGATCACATGAATATTTTAGGCAATAGTTTAAAAGAAATTGCATTTGAAAAAGCCGGTATAATTAAAGAAAATACACCTGTAGTAATTGGTGAAACGTTACCGCAAACAAAACCTGTATTTACAGAAACTGCTGAACGATGTAAGTCGCATATTGTATTTGCTGAAGAAGAGTACAACATCTGCAATGTAAAACCTGTTATTGAAAAAATTGAAGTAGGATTAAAGAAAACTTCTTCTCACAAAACACAACAATATACCCTCGATCTAAATGGCATTTATCAGCAAAAAAATTTGCGTACAATCATAACAGCAGTTGACGTATTAAAGCAAAATGGGTATTCGTTATATGACAACAACATACTCTTTGCATTAGCTCATGTAAAACAAATTAATGGTTTACATGGAAGATGGGAAGTGATAAGTGAAGCACCTCTGATTGTTGTGGACGTAGCACATAATGAAGATGGAATTAAAGTTTTGTTAGAACAGCTTGCTGTATGTAATTATACAAACCTGCATATAGTATTTGGTATTGTAAAAGACAAAGAGATAGCAACTATATTATCTCTTCTTCCTAAAAAAGCAACTTATTATTTTACAAAGGCCCAGATACCAAGAGCCTTGCCTGAACAAGAGCTTATGGCAAAGGCAAAGGAATATAATTTATTTGGCAATCATTTTCCGCAGGTGAATATTGCATTAAATGCTGCAAGAAAAAATGCCGGTAAAGATGATATGATATTGGTTTGCGGCAGCGTTTATATTGCAGGAGAAGTTGATATAAATGCGAAAACCGCAGTGTAAAAAATTTACAACTTAAATTGCTCACCCATTTTCAAAAGCGCATAAAATATGCAGCTCGTATGAAGCGCCTGTTCTATTTTATTATGCAGAACCATTTCTTTAAGTTCCTTTAACGGAACAAGAACAACTTCAATTTCTTCGTTAGGATCAAGGTTTTGCTTCCCGGTCTTTTTACCACCTGTTGCCAGGTAAAGCTTTGTATAATTATTAAGAACACCGGGGTTTGCTGCTACTTCTCCCACATATTCAATGTGCAAAAACTCATAGCCTGTTTCTTCCTGAAGCTCACGCAGCATCGCATCTTTTGGGTCTTCATTTTTATCAACAAAGCCACCGGGAATTTCCAATATTGTTTTGCCAATAGGATGACGATACTGTTTAATAAGAACAGCCTCGTTTTCTTCTGTAATGCCCAGTGCGCAAACAGTCAGGTCAAGTTCTACAACATAATATTGCTCGATGATTTTTCCTTCAGGCGTTTCACATTTATCTTTCCTTGCTGTAAAAAAACTATGCTTTGTGAGATACTCTGAAGATAAAATCTTCCACTCCCCGATTTTGCTTTGCATATAAATAATTTTCCGATTTCCGATTTCCAGTTTCCAATTCCCGATTCAATTTCGTATTCTTATTTCTTACTTCTTACTTTTTACTTCTTATCTCTTACTTCTTATCTCTTATTTTCTGATCTTTGATCTCTCAACTCCACCCCATTTTTTCCCTAAGCTTT
>CAXSDW010000028.1:18370-33422 GCA_964236235.1 uncultured Chitinophagaceae bacterium | reverse complement strand
TCTTATTTTCTGATCTTTGATCTCTCAACTCCACCCCATTTTTTCCCTAAGCTTTGTAATATGCGCCGTATGGTGATTACCGTGCCATGCATAAGTACCTAGCAGTTGCCACAGAGATATAGTACGTTTGTGTGCAGGATGAAAAACAGTTTTTTCCCAATCTGTATCATTCATATTTTTCAATATTTCTACCCAGCGAATATGCAATGCATGAAGCAGTGTTAATGAAATATTGATAGGTAAATTTTTTGTATCGCTCAGTTCTGCCCATGCTGCTTCTTCATAAGGTTTTATCACAGGATTATTTTCTGTTAGCCCAAGCTTAAACCTCATATATGCATTCATATGACTGTCCGCAACATGATGCACGACTTGTTTTACTGTCCATCCTCCAGCACGGTACGGCGTGTTTAACTGATGCTCATCAAGATTTAAAACGGCATTCTCCAGCAAGCCGGGGCATTGTTGAATATCAAGCAAATATTCCTGTTTTTGCTGCTCACTAAAAGGTTGTTCTTCTGCTTTACCGATAGGATAACGCAGGTGAAAATCTTCAGCCATAATTATTTATGTAAGATCTCTATTAATTCAATATCAAAAATTAAAGTAGCGCCACCGGGGATTGCGCCACCGGCGCCTCTGTCGCCATAGCCAAGGTCAGAAGGTATGTACAGCTTCCATTTGCTGCCAACCGGCATCATTTGCAAAGCCTCTACCCAGCCTTGTATTACGCCGCCAACAGGTATCTGCAAAGGCTCGCCTCTTTTATAAGAATTGTCAAATTCTTTACCATCAATTGTGGTTCCGATATAGTGCGCTTTAACGGTATCAGTGGCTTTCGGTTTTTCACCTGTGCCTGCTTTTATTATTTCATATTGCAAGCCGTCAGGCAACTCAATTACGCCCTGGCGTTTTTTATTTTCAGCCAAAAACTTTTGGCCTTTTTCTTTTTCGCCCTGTGATTTATTGCCCATAAATTCCTGCATTTTTTTTTGTACTGTCATATTACATATTTCGGGGGTTAATAAAAGTGGTTTATTATTGAATACATCATCAAAAGCTTTTCTTACCATATCTGTATTTACTTTATCGGCACCCTGCGATTTATAATAAGATGCACCTTCAAGACCAATGGCATAACTAAAACTATCAATTGAATTTTTAAAAACCGGTGTAGCTTGTTTAGTATCCGTAATTTTTTTGGTAACGACAGTTTTTTTTGCCTGAGCCTGAACAAATGAAGTTATGAGTAAGCCAATAATAATTAGAATGTTCTTCATGAAATTTTTTTTTTGGTTTAATATAGAATAAAATTTTAAAATTAATCTTCACGGAAATCTTTGCCGGTAAGATTAATGAATACATCTTCCAGGCTTGCAGATTTGGTTACTTTAGGTCTTTCAAAACCGGTAGCCACTAACTGGTCAATCAATTTATCAGGAGAGTCAATTGCAATTATCCTGCCCTCATCCATTATGGCAACCCTGTCGCACAATTGCTCGGCTTCATCCATGTAATGTGTTGTAATAATTACGGTAGTTCCTTTATCTCTAATGTTCGTTATCAGTTCCCATAAATTTCTCCTTGCCTGCGGATCAAGCCCGGTGGTAGGTTCATCTAAAAAAATGATCTTGGGCTGATTAATTAAAGTGGTGGCAATAGAGAATCTTTGTTTTTGTCCGCCACTCATTTCTTTATATTTATTCTTTGCTTTGTCTTTAAGATTTACGAGCTCTAATAATTGTAATGGCTTAACAGGCTGATTATATAAGCCACCAAAAAGAGTAATTAATTCCATCAGGTTAAGCCCGGGATAAAATCCTGACGTTTGCAACTGAACACCAATAATTTTCTTTATTTTGTTTGGATCATCATCAAGGTTGATACCATCAACAATAATTTCTCCGCTTGTTTTATCGCGTAAGGTTTCAATAATTTCCAGCGTGGTAGATTTGCCTGCACCATTAGGGCCAAGCAATCCAAAGATCTCGCCTTCATACACATTAAAAGAAATGCCTTTAACCGCTTTAAAATCGCCGTAATTCTTTACAAGATCTTTTACTGAAATACTAATATCTGGCATTATTTAAAACTGATTTTTATCCTTTAGTGGGCAAATGTAGGGCAAATTCAATTTGAATATTTTCATTTTACACTACTTTATCAAATCGCCGGTAATGGCGTAAAAAAATTATTACCGTAATTGAATTTATATTTGCGCTCTTAAAATTTTAACCAGTATAAATGAAGGTTTTTAAATTCGGTGGCGCCAGCGTAAATACTATTGAAAGAACAAAGCAGGTAAGCAGTATCCTTGAGCCATATACGAATGATAAATTACTGATCGTAATTTCTGCAATGGGCAAAACTACTAATGCCTTGGAAAAAGTTGCTGAAGCTTTTTATGCAGGAAATAAAGAAGAAGCGCTGTCATTATTTGAAGGAATAAAACAAACTCATCTTGCTATTCTCAAAAGTTTACTAACACAAAACATCGAAGCTGCTGTTGAAGATTTAAAAAACTTTTTTACAGAAGTAGAATGGCTTTTGCATGATAAGCCTGTTAAGGATTATGATTATTATTACGACCAGGTTGTTTCTTCAGGCGAGCTTTTATCTACCTCAATTGTAAGCTATTTTTTAAATGAACGAGGCATTACAAATACATGGATTGATGTTCGTGATATAATAAGAACCGATGATAATTTCAGGGATGCAAATCCGGATTTATATTTTACACAAAGCAAAGTTGATGAAGTGATAAAGCCATTATTTGCATTTGCCAATACAATAATAACACAGGGTTTTATTGGCAGCACCGATGAAAACGAAAGCACAACGCTTGGCCGTGAAGGCAGCGATTATACTGCTGCACTTTTTGCTAACATGCTCAACGCCGATAGCCTCACCATTTGGAAAGATGTAGAAGGCGTGATGAATGCTGACCCAAAAGAATTTGATGATGCCACATTTATTGCTGAATTAAGTTTTACAGAAGTGATAGAGATGGCTTATTACGGCGCACAGGTTATTCATCCAAAAACAATAAAGCCTTTACAAAATAAAAATATTCCGCTTCATGTAAAATGTTTTTTACAGCCGGAACTTCCCGGAACAATTATCAGCAACAAAACGGCACATAATCTTCCGCCGATCGTTGTTGTAAAATCAAACCAGGCGTTGATGGAGCTAAGTTCCAAAGATTTTTCTTTTGTAAGTGAGACTCTTGTAAGCCGCCTTTATGAAATTTTTTCAACTGTGAAAGTAAGACCGAATCTTACACAGAATGGCGCTATCAGCATGCTTTGCAGCCTGGATGATGTACCTGAAAAAATTGAAAAGTTAGCTCTTGCAGCCTCCGCTATTTTTGACGTTCAAATAGAAAAAAACCTAACGCTGCTAACAATGAGACATTATACGAAGGAGCTTATTGAAAGGCTTACAAAAAATAAAACAATAGTTCTTGAGCAAAAAACTTCAGATACTATACAAGTGCTTATGAAATGATCAGTTGATAATGTATTCGCCTTTTTTATTTACAATTACAACAGGCAGTTGTTTGGTCTCTTCAAATTTATCAAACACTGGTTTCAATTGCATCGCAAATTTTTCTATGGAAGGATTAGTTTTTGCAGAGGCTTTTAAATAATCCATAGATTTTTTTTGATTGTATTTTATGGGAAATACATGCACCGGTATAAACTCCTCACCGTTATTTTTTGCGTAAGCTGTGATAACATAAAGCTCTTCAATCTGCTCATCTGTAACAGGTATGCAGCCCACTGAAACACAGCTTCCATGAATATAAATATCACCGCCCGGCCTTAATGAATCACTTAAAATTTTATCAGATGTGTTAGGATAATTGAGCCCCAGCGCAAGATGATAATTGCTGTTTGGATTATATTCATTGATATAATAAAATCCTTCAGGAACCTGGTAATCACCCTGTAATCTTTTTGGCCCCATTGTGCCACTTTGCATACATACTTTGTAAGCTTTAAAAAGCTTATACTGTTCTTTAGGAGTATTTTTTACCCACACTTCCAGCTTTGCATCGTATTTAAAAGAACGTATATATACAAACTTTGCAGGCCACGTTAATCCTTTAGCTTCAAACTGTTTGCGAACAGTATCTTCTGCAGTTGTAAATATATCGGCAGCTCTTGTGGTAAGCTTTTTAGGTTCTGTAAATGATGTTTGTGAAAATACATGGCTTGCAGTTGCCATTAAGATCAAAACTATATAAAATATCCTGTGCCGTATCAGCATTATTTATGCAATGAATTGGTTAAGTTTCAGGGTAAAAATATGTATTTTATTAATTATTGCAGAGAAGAATAAATCCATTTAACAGGATAATTTTACTTTATAAATTTCCACGTTCATCCTGTTCTCTTTCTATTGCTTCAAACAGCGCTTTAAAATTTCCCTTCCCAAAACTTCTTGCACCTTTGCGTTGTATGATCTCAAAAAACAGTGTGGGCTTGTCTTGCAGCGGTTTACTGAATATCTGTAACAAATATCCTTCATTATCACGGTCAATCAAAATACCTAATTCACTTAGCGGTAAAAGGTCTTCATCAATGTGCCCTACCCTGTCCAATACAGTTGCATAATAACTTGCCGGTATCTTTAAAAACTCAATTCCGCGTCTCTGCAATTCACTAACTGTTTCAATAATATTATTTGTTGCAATGGCAACGTGCTGCACACCTTCACCATTATAAAATTCAAGATATTCTTCCACCTGCGATTTCTTTTTTCCTTCCGCAGGTTCGTTAATCGGAAACTTTACATAGCCATTGCCATTGCTCATTACCTTGCTCATCAGCGCAGAATATTCCGTTGAAATATCATTATCGTCGAAGGTTAAAATATTTTTGAAACCCATCACGTCTTCATAAAATTTCACCCATGGATTCATTTGGTTCCAGCCAACATTACCTACGCAATGATCTACATAAAGCAGTCCTGTTTCAGCAGGATTATAGTTTGATTCCCATTCCCTGAAGCCGGGCATAAACGCACCGGAATAATCATTTCGCTCAACAAACATATGCACTGTTTCACCGTATGTATGTATGCCGCTTAAGCTTACTTCACCATTATCATCTTTTAATGTTATTGGCTCAAGATAGCTCCTGGCGCCACGTTTCACGGTTTGTTCCCAGGCATCAGCAGCATCATTTACTTTTAATGCAAGCACTTTTACGCCATCACCATGTTTGTAAATATGATCAGCAATTTCATTGCCTGTTCTTAGCGGCGTAGTTAATACGAACGTTAATTTATTTTGCCGGATCACATAACTCACTCTATCCTTCGTCCCTGTTTCCGGCCCGGCATAAGCAAGCGACTGGAAGCCAAAAGCAGTTTTGTAAAAATGAGCAGCCTGCTTTGCATTGCCCACATAAAATTCTACATAATCAGTGCCGAGCAAAGGAAGAAAATCAACGGATAAGTTTTGTTTTGAATCTGGCGTGGATATGGATGTCATGGTATAATTTGTTTGTTGAATATTTCAATAACGCTGTTTAGCAAAGATAATTTTCTTTCAGAAAGATGGTTGCTAAGAGAATGTAAATTCTACTGTGTAATAAAGTTCTTATGCGATAATAATGTGAAATTGATTGATAAGGATGCAAGAAAAATTTAAATAAAAAAACCTCTTTGGAAGGTTCCATAAAATCTAAATTCAGAGGTCTTTCATAAGTTATTAATAGCTTTTGCAAAGATGATTGCACATGCAATTTGCATTTTTTATTTCAATTCCAATGTAGAAAATTAACTAAACCGTGACCGACAATTTTCATACATCTAACATCTTGTTGTTGTTCAGGCAGCAGAAAATTGATGCATATAAATTGAACGCTACCAACCAATTCCATAATCTTCACCATTATTGCTGCTGCCGCCCCACAAAGTTCCATGCTTCTGGTCTATATAAATTGCATTAATAGGACCGCTTGTACGATTTCCAAAGCTCATATTATAACCTAATTTCTTCAGCTCACTGCGAACCGAGTCGGGTGTATTATTAGATAACAGGATCTCACCTGGCCTGGGTTTTCGGTCTTCTATTTTTGAGCCGCCGAGAGAAAGCCATAATTGATTGCTGTTAAAATTAGCGGCTTCAGTAGCTTGTTGCACAGTCATCCCAAACTCCACAATGTTTAAAAAAAATTGTAACAAGTTCTGATCTTGCGTATCGCCGCCCTGCACACCAAAGCATAAAAAAGGCTTGCCATCTTTTAATGCAAGTGTAGGTGTGAGCGTAACTCTCGGGCGCTTGCCAGGCTCTAATACATTAAATGGATCTATAACAGAATCCAGCACAAAACTTTGCATTCGCTGGCTCATACCTACGCCTGTATGCCCTGCAATGCACGCAGGAAGCCATCCTCCGCTTGGAGTTATGGAGACCACCCAGCCTTCTTTATCAGCAGCTTCTACAGATGTAGTTCCCCGCCATAATCTATCCATGTATTCAGCATCATTAAATGAAGTAGTATTTTTATCAATGGTTGCCTGGGTTCTGTCTTGCGCAGGTATTGCGTTTCCGGGTTTAGAGTTTGTCGTGTCAGTGAGGTATTGTCTTTCTTTTAAAAGCGATGTATATGGATTTGATTTTCCTTCATAAGGATAAGGATCGCCGGGGCCGGCGTTTACATTGTTTTTATCAAACGTTACCAGCGAAGCTCTTTTCTTTGCATACTCTTTACTAAGTAAACCGTTAATGGGCTCAGCCGGAGGAAAATATGGATCCCCATAATAAAAATCACGATCGGCAAAAGTTAGATTCATAGTTTGATATACTGTATGAATATATCGTGAACTGTTATAACCCATAGCTTTCAAATCAAAATTTTCCAGTATGTTAAGCGATTGCAATAACATAGGTCCTTGTGTCCATTGTTGAAGTTTAAATACATCAATTCCTTTATAATTTGTATGCAGCGGCTCTTCTTCTACCGGCTTCCATTTTGCAAGGTCTGCCATTGTAATTAACCCGCCTTGTTCCTTACAGCCACGAACAAACTCTTTGGCAATGTCTCCTTTATAAAACCTGTCATTTGCAGCCATGATCGCTTCTTCCCTGCTCTTCTTTTTCATTAATGCATCTTGCTCTGCTTCTACCATTTTATTTAGCGTTGTCAAAAGATCCTTCTGTACAAAAATTTCTCCTGCTTCAGGCGCTTCTCTATTTTCTCCTTTATGTGAAAGAAAAACGGCTGAAGAATAAGGCCATTGCTTAAGCATCTTTTTATTGCGTTCCATGCTGTTGGCGGTTTCTGCTTCAATCGGATAACCGGCGGCAAGCTGCATCGCTGGTGCAAGCACTTGTTTCAAGCTCATGGTTCCATATTTTGCAAGCATGTAACAAAGGCCTCCGGCAGTACCAGGTGTTACTGCTGCAAGCGGCCCAAACTCAGGCGGAAAATTATAGCCTTTGCTTTTAAAAAAAGCAACAGTAGCGCCTGTTGGCGCCACACCCAGCGCATTTATGGCAATTACTTTTTTTGTTTTTGGGTTATAAATGAGGGCCTGTGTTTCTCCGCCCCAACTTAATACATCCCACATTGTGCATGTGGCGGCCAGCATAGCACAAGCTGCATCAACAGCATTGCCGCCTCTTTGAAATATGATTGAGCCTGCTGTAGCGGCAAGTGGTTTGCCCGTAACAGCCATCCAATTTCTGCCATGTAAAGGTGGCTTTTGTGTTTGTTGCGAAAAAGAAATCAGTGATGACAAACAGCAGATAAATAACAAAGAGCAGAAGCGTTTCATTGTAAATAAATATGAACTAAGATACGCAAAGAAACAAAATATTGATGCTGTAAATACTACCGATTTGAATTATTCCAAATAACTAAAGAACATTTTTCAAGCGAAGTATTAGGCTTATTACATTGTCGCTATCTTCCCTTATTTTGTCGTTTTCGCCTATCCTTGTTATCAAATGTAGAAAGTAATTTTATGACAACAACAATCATTCATCTAAAAAACCATTTTATGGCAACATTGCAAAAAATTACTTCAAACTTATGGTTTGATAACCAGGCCGAAGAAGCAGCAAATTTTTATACTTCTGTTTTTCAAAATTCCCGGATAGGAAAAATTGCCAGATATGGCAAGGCGGGATACGAGATACATAAAAGACCGGCGGGAAGTGTGATGACCGTTGAGTTCTGGTTAGGAGATCAGGGGTTTGTAGCGCTAAACGGCGGACCTGTTTTTAAATTTAATGAAGCAATATCATTTATTGTTAATTGTGATACGCAGCAAGAAATAGATTATTACTGGGAAAAGTTATCTGAAGGCGGAGATGAAAAAGCACAAATCTGTGGCTGGCTAAAAGATAAGTTTGATTTATCATGGCAGATCATTCCTGTTGCCTTGCCAGCAATGATGAGTGATCAGGATACTAAAAAATCAGGAAGCGCAATGGAGGCAATGCTCAAAATGAAGAAGATTGATATTGCAGCTTTAGAGCGTGCATATAATGGTGAAACCAGGGAATGAATGTGTGCGAAAAATGCAGTGTTTATTAATAATTAATTTCTCTTCCACAGCAAAACTTTGTGAAAAAACAAACCAGCATTAAATTAACCACAAATCATCAACACTAATAACTACATTATAACTTTTGAATAATTAATGCTAACCCGATTAGCGCTGTAAATACTTTAATTACTGATTGCTTTCAGCATATTTTTTAAAGTTGTCAAGAATAGCTTGCCAACCTGCTCTTTGCATTTCAATTGGATGTGTACTTTCAGCTTCAAAGCTTTCCACTACTTTAGTTGTATCTCCGGATGTGGTGAAAATAACTTTTACTTTTCTGCCATCTCCAATTGTATATTCGATATACTCATTATTCATTACCTCATCATACACACCTCCAAAATCGAAACCCATACTGCCATCTTTAGCTTCCATTCTGGAAACAAAGCTGCCACCTACCCGCAAATCATTCTCTGCATGAGGCGTATGCCAATCATCAGAAGCATTATTCCATTGAGTAATGTGCCCAGGCTTTGTCCAGAAGTTCCAAACTTTTTCTATTGGAGCTTGGATAGTATTCTCTACAGTAATAATTGTTTTGTTTTGCATTTCCATTTTGTCTATACGTTTTGAGTGAGAATTTTTGTACCGCAAACATCTTACAAACAGGCAACATAAATGCGGTGCAATAACGAATTTATAGATGGTTGTTTAAGACAAATTTATTGTGCATGTTTATTTTTAAATTAAGCAGAAAACAAAAAACGTGATGTTTCATGAAGAAGATTTGCTATCTTTTTCGTTACAAAAATTAATAACTGGTTATACAGAACACTTTGTTTTTTTTTGAAAAAATCTAAATGCAAATTACCAAATGAAATACTTGCTTTTTGCTGTATGTTTTATCCTGATTTTTTTAACCGCATATAGAAGCACAAAAATAAGCACTGGTAAAATAGATAAAACAGCACTTGCCCAATTCATTTTAAAGAAAAAGCTATCTGCTATAAGCTGCACACCAGACTGGACAACTTACCATCTCAGCGACGCCGAAATAAAGCAAATGATACCATTACCGGGAACAGGTTCTCATGTGTGGAACATCTCCACAAAAAATGACAGCGCTCAATTTTATTTCAACCAGGGCATAAATCTCTATTATGGGTTTCATATTATTGAAGCAATGCCGTCTTTTAAAAAGGCACAAACTTTTGATTCCGGTTGTGCCATGTTATACTGGGCAGAAGCACTGGCTTATGGTCCTAATATCAATGATTTTGGATACGCAGCATCGCCTGATGCTTTGGCCGCAATAGAAAAGGCCGAAAAGCTTATTAATAATTCATCCGCAAAAGAAAGCGCATTGATAGATGCAATGAACGTTCGCTATTCAAAAGATTCTACCCGAAAAAGAGAATACCTTAATCAGCAATATGCAGATAAGATGAAACAACTTTACACAAGGTTTCCTGCAGATGCGGAAGTAGGCGCTTTATATGCAGATGCTCTTATGAACCAGCATCCCTGGGATCTTTGGCAACATAACGGCCGTCCAAAACCGTGGACGCCGCAGATAGAAGAAGTATTGGAAAATGTATTAAAGTTTTCGCCGGATCATCCGGGAGCAAATCATTATTACATACATACAATGGAGGCATCACCTTATGCATATAAAGCAATTGCAAGTGCTGATCGCCTGGCAAGATTGGCGCCTGGCCTTGCACACATGGTTCACATGCCATCACATATTTATATAAGAACAGGGCAATATAAAAAAGGAGCTTCAGTAAATACATCGGCAATTGACGGTTATAAAACATACCTGAAATTATATCCTGATGTGGTAAATAATGCGCCGCTTTATGATGTACATAACCGCCACATGAAGGCAGCTTGTTCTATGAATGCAAACGATTATGCTGCGGCGATACAGGACGCAGTTGAATGCCGTAACAGTTTTGATACATCATTTCTTGCAATGGATGCACCAATTGGCGATTATTTTCAGTATGTATATATGACACCGGAATTAACCATGATGACGTTTGAAAAGTGGGATGATATTATTAAACAACATGATGTAGAAACAAGGTATCACTATGCTTCGGTATTACAACTCTTTGCAAAGGGAATGGCCTTTGCAAATGCCAACAATTTAATTTTGGCAAGATCATCGTTAACTAAAATGAAATCTTTATTAAATGAAAAGGATTTGTTAGTTGTTGCAACACCGTTTAATGCACCTGTCACAACAGCAAATACTGCTAAATATATTTTGATGGGAACAATTGCTGAAAAAGAAAAAAATATAAATACAGCAATTAAGTTTTTTAAACAGGCTGTTACAACAGAAGATTCATTGGTATATAATGAGCCGAGGGATTGGCTTATACCGGCAAGACATTATTTAGGTAATGCATTGCTTACTGCAAAAAAATATAAAGCAGCTGAAAATATTTTTCGTGAAGATTTAAAAGTGCAGCCAAAGAATTATATTTCTTTAAAAGGTTTACAGGCAGCTAAGCATTAAAGCAAAGAACCTTTTTTGTTCTGATGTTCTATTTTCCACTTAAGCTTTAGTTATAAAGATGTTGAATTTGCAGCAATTTTATTTCAACCTTTCTTCAATATCCAATCCAAACTTTCTTGCATAATCTTTAGCGACATCATAGCCCGCATCGGCATGGCGAATTATACCAAGGCCTGGATCATTTCGCAATACACGGCTAAGCTTTGCGGCTGCTTCATCTGTTCCGTCAGCAACTATAACCATGCCTGCATGAATGCTGTAACCCATGCCCACACCGCCTCCGTGATGGAGGCTAACCCAGCTTGCGCCGCCTGCAGTATTAACCAATGCATTTAATATTGGCCAGTCAGCAACAGCATCTGAGCCATCAGGCATTGCCTCCGTTTCCCGGTTGGGGCTTGCCACTGAGCCGGTATCCAAATGATCTCTGCCAATAACAATCGGAGCTTTTACCTTTCCTGTTTTTACCAGTTTATTAAATGTAATGCCCGCCTTTTCCCTTTCGCCTTGCCCTATCCAGCAAATGCGTGCTGGCAATCCCTGGAAGGCAATTTTTTGCTGGGCCATTTTTATCCATCTTATCATGCCTTCGTTCTGCGGAAATAAATTCATCATCACTTCATCAGTCACTGCTATATCATTAGGGTCGCCGCTAAGCGCTGCCCAGCGAAATGGTCCTTTGCCTTCACAAAACAACGGACGAATATATGCAGGCACAAAGCCGGGGAAATCGAAGCAGCGGTTAAGTGGTAAGTTATAAGTTGTAAGTGTTAAGTTGGTTTCGTTTTCACTTTTCACTTTTGACTCTTGACTTTTTAATTCATACTCCTGTGCTCTTGCCCGAATGTTATTGCCATAATCAAAAGTGATGGCGCCCTTATCCATTAGTTGCAACATAAGTTGTACATGGAGATACATACTTTCGTAAGCCAGCTCAATATATTGTTGTGGATTTTGTTGTCTCAAAACATTTGCCTGTTCATTGCTTAAGGTATGAGGCACATAACCGATCAGCGGATCATGTGCTGATGTTTGATCTGTGAGTGTATCAATTTTTATATTTCTTTCTATAAGTCGCTGCAATAAATTTACGGCGTTGCAATGCACTCCTATACTTAATGCCCTGCCTTGAGCTTTTGCTTCAAGGGCATTGTTAATAGCTCCATCAATATCGGTGATCTTTACATCAAGGTATTTTGTTTCGATCCGTTTATCAATGCGCCACTCTTCTGCTTCTGCAATTAATGCAACGCCTTCGTTCATAGTTATTGCTAATGGTTGCGCACCTCCCATTCCGCCAAGACCTGCGGTGACATTAAGTGTACCTTTAAGAGTTCCATTAAAATGTTTATTAGCAACCGCCCCATAAGTTTCGTAAGTTCCCTGTACAATTCCCTGGCTGCCGATGTATATCCATGAGCCTGCCGTCATTTGTCCATACATCATTAATCCCTTTTTTTCCAGCTCATCAAAGTGCTCCCATGTTGCCCATTTTGGTACGAGTTGTGAATTTGAAATGAGGATTCTTGGTGCGTTTTTGTGTGTTTGTAAAATGCCAACAGGCTTTCCGCTTTGGATCAATAATGTTTCATCGTTGTTGAGGTCTTTCAATGCTTTAATGATTAGATCAAGGCTCTCAAAATTTCTTGCAGCTTTACCACGGCCACCGTAAACTATTAAGTCATCAGGACGTTCGGCAACTTCAGGATTTAGGTTGTTAAGAAGCATGCGTAAGGCCGCTTCCTGTATCCAACCTTTGCAATTTAATTGTGTGCCTGTTGGTGTACGGTATTTTGCTGCATCGTATTTTGTCTGCACCATAATGTATAAGATTGGTGAAAAAGGTTACGCCAGCCTGCAGGCAATAAGCAGCAACCGCCAACCAATTTCTTTTGACGGTTATGCAGAAGCATTAAAGTAATCATTAACATAAAGGATTACAACATAACTTACTTCTTTGTTTTTCACAGGAATTATTAAACCATAAAGTAAACAAAAGGCCATTCTTATAAAGTAGTGGGCTGCTTTATTATTACAGCGTTCAATGTTTATCTTTTACATTGAGGTATTCAACACATTATAATCATTATTAATTTACAGATAAAAATTATAAATTATGTGAGCTCTTTAGACAAAACCAAAAGTGACTGCTTCAGTTTACCGGAACCAACGAATGATTAGGTTTTCTTTCCTGCTATAAGAATATATATTACATACAGCCATCCTAATATGCCATGTACTATTGCCCACAGAATAGATTTGTTACGGCTCCATGAAATTACCACCGCCACAATTGTGCCCAGCCCTATCCCAGGTGCAATATACACAGGCTGAGTATAACCGGGATCACCGGCCTGCCTTGCAGTACATGAAACTATTAATAAAAGAAGAGCAAGAAATGAGAATCCGTATTTTTTTATCATGATCTTGAGTTTGCTTACAGTTCAAATCTACTGCATAATTAAGAAATAAATCATGCTATTGATTACATCTTGTAACATAATAAAGTAAACGCAAATGTGACGAATTCATTTTTTTTTGACAACTATTATTGCATACATTCAAAACATGAAAGCTTTCTTTTTATATGTTATGGCTGGATTTTATGTGTTGGCAGGCATTAATCATTTTGTACATCCCAAATTTTATTATGCGATAATGCCACCATGGATTGGCTGGCACCGGCAGTTGATATTTGCAAGCGGTGTTGGTGAAGTTGTATTTGGATTGCTTTTAATTCCTGCACAAAGCAGGCGCATTGCAGCATGGTGTATTATTGCTTTGCTGATTGCAGTATTCCCCGCAAATATTCAAATGATGATTAATTATGTGAAACAAAATCATCCGGGTTTGTGGATTGCGATAGTACGATTACCACTACAGCTTTTATTGATTTGGTGGGCTTACGTTTATACAAAACGCGTTGCTGTTATATGATTTTTCGTGATGAGTTTCTTATTCATAAAAGGTTACAAAACTTTTGGCTTCAGCATAAATTTTTACTTTAATAGATTAGCTATATTTTATTAAAAGCACTGTGATGGGCGAGCAAAATAGTTCGTATTAAATTAGTATTAAATAAAAATTTATGTAAATTTGTATTCCCCTTGGATTACATTTTTACGTAACCTAATCTGTACTGTGTCATGGAAGCAACCCTTGATCTCATCTTCGAATATTTTTATAAAAAAAATAAGCCGGTCACCTTAAATCAGGTATTCAGAGAATTTAAAAATACTGAGTATAGTGAGATTATATTTATGATGTTTGAATTACAAAGTCAAAACCTGATAGAAGCTGTAAACGAAACTACTTATAAGGTTTCTCATTTTGGCAAAAGAATACATCCGCTGGATTAAAGGTGTACATTTTTATAGAATCGAAATTAAACAAGTTGAGGTTTTAGTAATATCCACAAATAAACTTTCAATACAATTGTTTTTGTTTAAGTTTTTTAAATACTCCTGCATATACAGACATAAAAAGGCCTGAAAAATTTAAATACCTCTGTATAAATTCTAATTATAACGTTACTGAATTGGCAGCCTTTTTTTGTGAAAGATTTCGTTAAAAATTTATAAAGATCATTTGAATTTCTATGATCAAATGTTATTTTACAAAAAAAAATCTTCGGATAATAATATTAAACGCAATCGATTAAGGAAATTCGTTACCTGTAATTACTATTTTTAAAAGCTAAAGTAAAATAAGCCATTAGTGTTATCATTATTTCAAAAATTAGAAGAACACAATACCGGATTATCACCCGCTAAAGTTGCCAGGAAATATAAATTGATTACTGAAAATCCATTTCGTTTTTTTAGAGGAAGGTTATTTGTTGATACTTATTGGCAGGATTTTGTAAGCATATAAATTACCCATTTCTCATTAGCAAAAGTTACTCATTGAAGGCTTGCGTTATTTTTTAATTTTTATGGTTTTATTTTCTTGCAGATGAACATTTACACAAATGAATTGTTCTATAGAAACAATTTGTACTTCTAATTTGTACTT
>CAXSDW010000028.1:5697-18270 GCA_964236235.1 uncultured Chitinophagaceae bacterium | reverse complement strand
AATTTGTACTTCTAATTTGTACTTTTAATTTGTAATAAACATTTATGTCAAAGAAAGTTCTTCTTTTTGATGATGACGAGGATATACTTTCTATTTGCGCATACGTGTTAACTAATTTGGGCTGGGAAGTACATACACGTATGGATTGTAATAATATTTTGACACACTTGAAACTTTAAAACCATCCATAATTTTTATGGATAACTCTATCCGTGATCATGGCGGCGTAATTGCTACGCAAACAATAAAAGGACACGCTGCTTTCAAAAAAATTCCTGTTATTTATCTTTCCGCAAATAACCAGATTAAGATTTTAACTGCAAAGGCAGGAGCTGATGCTTATCTTGAAAAACCTTTTGACATTAAAGATTTGGAAAAAGTAATTAATTCTGTTATTTCAAATAATAATTAATGGCATTATTCCTTTTACTTCTACCACTTTTATAAAAAATCCCTTTTCAAATTAATTGTTTACAATAGCTTTCCGGAATTATAATTTTATAGCTCAGGTGCCGGCGGTTAACGGTTTTGCAAAGGTTCCACATTGTATCCTTCTTTTCTTAACAGGTTAATTAATCCTTTACCTCCCGCCAGGTGGCCGGCTCCAACCGCAACAAATACACTCTTATTTTTCATTATTGTATCTAATTGTTTTACCCAGTTGGCATTCCTGTTATTGAGCAACAGATCGTCGTATCCTGAAATATCACTCTTTGTAAAAAGCGTGTCCATTGATGTTAGTTGCTGGTTTTTATACGCAAGCCTTAAAGTATCAAATTCAGTTTTATAAGTATCAATACTATCAATGCTTTTAAGTAATTCTTTGGCCTGCACTTCATAAGGTATACTGTCAAATACTGAAGATTGAAATGCTACAGTTTCCAGCCCCAAAATTTCTTTTTTATCTTCTTTGGCAAGCTTTACCAGTTCTTCTTCCACACCGCTGAATGTATTACAAGTCATCATCTTGGGATAAAGCAATGCAACTAAAAAATAGGGCTTTGCTTTTTGTAACATAAGTAAAGGCATGTGCAGCGTATCATTAAAATAAGTGCTGATTTTCTTATATTCGGCGGGTGTATACAGGTCTTCAAGCTTTTTATTATCTTTCATATTCATATACATCATGCCACTCATTAACATGTTAGGATCGTCCATATCCAGTTCCATATAAATTTCGTCTGCATAGTTAATAGCAGATTTAAGCTGATCGCTGAAATGGATTTCATCTTTACACAATAAATGAAAAGTACCAAAGAGAAAACCTGGCCTGGTTAAACCTTTGCCGCTCACCTTCCATAGTAATGTATTGTTACTATTATTTGTTTTGAACGCAGTAGGTTTTTGTTGAGCATGGCAACCCGTTACCATTATAATAAGCAGGTAGAGAAAAAGAACCATAATTTTCATTGCGCTTGATTTAGTTATTTATTGCAATTAAATTTTAAGTTACTCGTTTTTAATGTGATTAATTAAGAAAACAAATAAAGTTACTGATGAAAATATTTTTAGTTCCTATGCTGATGTTGTGTGCATGTTCGCTTTATGCCCAGAAAGAAATACCTGATTTTGGAAAGATAGATAAGAGCGATCTGTTAATGAAGGAATGTGAATCTGATAAAGATGCTGAGGCATATAAATTAATTGACGTAGGTTATGTGCATTATGAGAGAGGCAACCATGGCTTTAAAATGCAAATGGATAAAAGAACGCGGATAAAGATTTTAAAAGAAAAGGGATTAGACAATGCCAACATCAAAGTAAGATTTATAAACACAAACCAATATGAAAACATTTCAGATATTGCTGCAATCACCTACAACCTTGATGCTGGTGGAAACATCGTAATTACCAAATTAGATAAAGGCTCAATCTTTACAAAAAAGATAGATAACCATCATTCTGAAATTGTGTTTACGCTGCCTGAAGTAAAAACAGGCAGTGTGATAGAATTTAAATATTCTGACAACAAAGAAAGTATCAGCAGTTTAAAAGACTGGTATTTTCAGGATGACATACCTACACGTTTTAGTCAGTATAAAATCTCAGTACCGGAATTCTTTAAATTTATGAGCCAGGTTTTTGCCATACAGAAAGTGGAGAAAAAAAGCAACCAGTCAAATGATATGATAAATGGTTTACGGTATAACTTATCTGAGAACGCTTATACAATGCGAAACGTAGCGGCCATAAGGGACGAGCCGTACATGGGTTCGTCAGAAGATTATCGTCAGCGTGTGCAGTTCCAGTTATCTGAAATTGATTATCCTGATGGCAGTACAGAACAAATAATGTCCACATGGCCAAAGCTTACGGATGCGCTGCTGGATGATCAGGATTTTGGTGCGCAAATGAGAAAAAATATTCCAAGGACAAGGGATCTTGATGATCAGCTTAAAGGTATAAAAGATGAATACGCAAAAATGACAATCATTTATAATTATGTGAGAAAGAACATGGAATGGAACGCAGGTGAAAGCATCTATACAAATGATGGAATAAAGTCAGCGTGGGATAAAAAATCCGGCACAAACAGCGAGATAAACCTGATACTGCTGAACCTGCTGAAAGATGCAGGAGTAAAGGCTTACCCGCTTTTAGTAAGCACCCGCGATAATGGAACCGTTAACCCGCTTTATCCGTTTTTAAGTCAGTTTAATAATGTGTTGGCTTATGTGCCGGTTGGTGATAAATTTTATGTATTGAACGGATCTGATAAATATAACCCGGCCCGCTTAATACCTTATGATGTAATGAATACAGATGGATTTTTAGTTGACAAAGATAAAGGCTCATGGATAAATCTTACCAATGAAAAACAGCTGTATAAAAACATTGTTTCAATCTTTGGTATTATAGATGAAAATGCAATTATGCATGGCACTGCAAGTGTAAGCAGTTATGATTATTGCAAAAATCCCAGGGTAAAAAAATGGAAAGCCGATAAAGAATCTTTTGAAGAATATTTCACCAAAGATTATTCGGGAATAAAGATAGATAGTTTAAGCGTTACCAATGCTGAAATTGACTCGTTGCCACTTGTGCAAAATATTAAATATACGCTGCCATTAAACTCTTCAGGAGATTATAAATATTTTACGATTAACTTATTTGATGGATTAGAAAAAAATCCCTTTATCGCAGATCATCGCTTTACAGATATTGAGTTTGGTTACAACCAATATTATTCTATCAGCGGAAGTGTACTTATCCCGGATAACTATGCAATTGAAGAGCTCCCAAAAAGTATTTCAATGATAACCCCGGATACAAGCATAATATTAAAGCGCATAATGCAACTTGATGAGGATGCACTCAGTTTTAGGGTAACGCTTGAATTTAAGAAGCCGGTTTATTATGCCGCTCAATATGCAGACTTTAAGGAATTTTATAAAACACTATTTGATAAGTTGAATGAACAGATTGTTCTTAAAAAGAAATAATTTTTACATGAGAAAAATACTATTGCCAGGCATTTTTATCTTTTGGATATCTGCAGCGTTTGGTCAAAATATATTTCAATCTTCCAGCATTCCATTTGCACTAATGGCTAATGCGCACTCTGTTAAGAGAGAAGAAAAAATTATTTTCAATGTTAAATCAATTGATAATGCAGTGCTGAATGTGCACCAGGTATTTACCATACTTGATGAAGCCGGTGAAGATCAGTTGTACTTCATGGAATATTCTGATAAGTTTCAGGAATTAAGCGATGCTGAAATAAAAGTGTACGACGCTAACGGCAAACAATTAAATAAGTATAAGAAACGGGAAATGACTTCCAGGGCTATTGGCGAAGGTTTGGTGGTAGATGCCAAAGCATATTTTTTCAGGGTCACTGCACAATCATTTCCTATGACGGTTCAATACGATTATGAAATAAAATATAACGGAACACTGGTATATCCTGACTTTGAAATACAGGATCCCGGGGAATCAATTGAAAACTCAAGCTTTATTGCCAAAGTACCGCCGGATATGGACATCAGGTTCAAACCGCAAAATACGCAGGCAACACCTGTTATTACAACTGAAGGCAAAAGCAAAGTATATGATTGGGAGGTAAAAAGTCTTTTGCCGATTAGAGCTGAAGAAGGCGCTGCAAAATATAGAAACCGTTATCCTAAAATTTTATTAAGTCCCAATAAATTTTCGCTTGATGGAAAAGAAGGTGATATGACATCATGGAAAAGTTTTGGAAGCTGGTTAGGTGATCTGTATAACGGACTTGATCAGTTATCTGAAGAGAGAAGTATTTTCTTTAAAGATTTGGTTAAAGACGCTTCTGATGACAGGCAAAAAGCAAAGATTATATACAATTACCTTCAACAAAATTTCAGGTACGTAAGTATACAATTGGGCATAGGAGGTTACAAACCATACCCGGCAGATTTTACTGATAAAAAAAAGTATGGCGATTGTAAAGCATTAAGCAATTACATGAAAGCTGCGCTGAATGCTGTTGGCATTACAAGCTATCTCGCCATTATAAATGCAGAGTATAATAGTGAGCCTGTTGATGTTTCATTCCCGAGCAACAGGTTTAATCATGTTATTGTATGTATCCCAAAGGCAAAAGATTCTATCTGGTTAGAATGTACCAGCACAACATCAGAGTTTGGCGTATTAGGTGCTTTTACAGAGAACCGGAATGCATTATTAATTACTAAAAACGGCGGAGTACTTGTATCAACACCAAAGAGCAAATCATCTGATAATAAATTTATTTCTTCCACTTCAATAAACATAGAAGATGATGCGTCCGGCAGGCTAAATACATTGATGACGCTAACCGGTGAATATAAAGAAATGCTTATGGATGTTTTGAATGAAAAAGATGATGAAAAGAAATCGTTTCTTATAGATTATTTGGGTTATAAACAGCCATCAGATTATGCAATTCAGAAGTCTGATGATTCGTTATACAAAGTAAAGGTAGAAATGCTGGTTGAAAAAATACCCGAATTCCAGGCCGGCAGTAAAATGTTTTTAGCGCCCAGAAGTTATAAATTAACCAATGCAAGTTTAACGCAGAAAGAACCCCGCAGGCTTGATTATTATTTTAAGTATCCATACGAAAAAATTGATACAACAATTTATCATCTTCCCCCCGGCTACACTGTTGAAGCCTTACCGAAATCAAGAAATATAGTGTTTGATCTTTATAGTTTTAAAACTAATTACATTTATAATCAACCTGAAAACACCATTACTACAACGGCTATTTTAACGCTAAAGCAAAACAGGATACCGGCTTCAAAATATATTGAAACACAAAAATTTTTTAGTGATGTAATTGAAGAATATAATGATAAGATAGTTGTAAAAAAACAGTAGTAATATTTACTATAGAATTTAAAAATTTAGCTTCTACCCTACCACCGCTTCTTCTCCATACATCTGTTCTTTAAATTTTAATGAAGGCGAAGAAATAAATTCTCCTATTCCAAGGTTGCTCCATTTTTCATCAACAGCTTTTATTGTCTCATCATCTGCAACAATAATGTTAGGCCAGTCTCTTTGAAAATTATCATATTCTTTGGTTTTCCTTGTGCCATCAAAACCAATGCAGGCAATATAAGTGTCCATGGTTCGATGTTCGATGTTCGATGTCAGATCTGTTTCTTGTTTGCTATGTGTTGTGTATTGTGCCTTATATAATATGTTATCTCTTTTGGGATCGAGGTTATTGCAAAAACGCCAAAGCGCTGTGGTAAGATCATTTGCATCAACCGTATGCTCTACATACAAGATCATTTTTATGCCTTCAATTTCTTGCGTATTGCAGATGGCCTGGTGCAATTCCCTCACATGATCTTTCCTGTTCTTTTCAACGGAGATTATTATGCAGGGAATTTCTTTTCTTAACAGAGAAGTATTTATTGATCTGATTTCCGGAAACGCTTCTTTCATTATTACATCTGACATCTGACATCTCACATCTGGCATTTGATTCTCCTCTTTCTCTTCATCAAATTTAAACGTTCCGTCAATACACATTTTTCCGCCAAAACCTAATTTGCTGCAACTATGATCCAGCACATCCATCGGGCCCTGTGAAAAATAAATATCAGTTGCAGGATTGAGATTTTTAAAAACATCTCTTGCAAGTTTTTCATACTCTGATATTTTGAATTGAGTTGCTGCCTCTCCTTCTGATGGATTTTGGGAGGTCAATACTAATATTTTATTAAACATCATCTGGCCTGCGCCCCACATTGCATTCATTACTTTTTGCCCTTGTCCTGCATATTCCTTTTTTATTTGGGTTATCACAAGATTATGAAACACACCTTCAACGGGCATATCCATATCAACAATTTCAGGAACCATTGTCATCTTTATCGGCGCTAAAAAAATACGCTCAGTCGCCTTACCTAACCATGCATCTTCCTGCGGTGGAATACCAACAATTGTAGCGGGATAAACAGCATCTTTTTTATGCGTTATTGCAGTGATATGAAAACGGGGATACCAATCAGGCAATGAATAATAACCCGTATGATCTCCAAAAGGTCCTTCCCAAATCAATTCATCTTCAGGATCAACATAACCTTCAATAACAAAATCAGCATCTGCCGGAACTTCAACACCGGGCTGCGTTAAACACTTTACAAGTTCTACTTTTTTCTTTCTTAAAAAACCGGCAAGCATATATTCATCCACGTTCTCAGGCAATGGAGCTGTGGCTGAATAAGCATACACAGGGTCGCCGCCAAGAGCAACGGCAATTGGCATCCTTTTACCAAGTTTTTTATATTCATTAAAATGTTTTGCAGAAACTTTATGCTTATGCCAATGCATACCTGTAAGTGCAGGGCCAAAAATCTGCATGCGATACATGCCTACATTTCTTGATTGTGTATTTGGATCTTTTGTATGTATAACGGGCAAAGTAACAAACGGGCCGCCATCTTTAGGCCAGCACGTAATCACAGGAAGTTTGGTGATATCCGGCGTTGACATTATAACTTCCTGGCACTCACCTTTACCACTTTTTACTTTAGGCATCCAGCTTGCAAACTGTCCTAATTTTGGGAGCAGTTTAAGCTTATCAAAAATATTTTCTTTGGGAGATGAAACAAGTTTAAATAAATTCTCAATTTCTTTAGCAACATCATTAAGATGATTAACACCAAGCGCCATGCACATTCTGCGCTCACTTCCATAAGCATTCATCAGTACCGGAAAATCATAACCGGTATTTTCAAAAAGTAAAGCTTTGCCACCATCACCGCTTTTACTTATGCGGTCAGTGATTTCTGCAATCTCTAATTTGGGATCAACAAAACTTTTTATTCTTATAAGCTCACCTGCTTTTTCTAATGCACTTATAAATTCACTTTGATTACGATAAGCCATGGTTACAAATTAACTGTAAATATAAAACACAACCAGGCTTGATAAGTTGCCGGAATTAATAAACTTTGGTAGGACAGCCTGTTTTAGATTTTGATTTGTTACCATAGCCGCCGCCGTTACCACCAAGCCTGAATGAAGCAGTAAGCCCGGTAAAATAATACCAATCTTTTACTGAGCTGCCACCTCTCTTACTTCCTGAAGGCGGGTAAGATGATCCGTTCTTAAGTTCATCTCCTCTAAAGGCTAACTCTACGGCCTTTGGCCCACGGTTTTGTAATAACAAATTCTGGTCAACATAGTTAGTACTTACATCATCAAGATAGTCAGTAAATAATTTTCTCAAACCAACTTCTACACCTAATCTTACATTGTCGCTTAAAGCAAATTTTACACCTCCGCCAAAAGGTATTGATAATTGGGTAAGGCGATAGTTGCTTGTGCCTGGGAGAAATCCCTCGCCTTCTGTGCTCAAAGGTTTAAGAAAATTTTGTGTTCCGGAACTATCCTTTGTATAAGGATCAAAATGATAAACTGCAAGGCCGGCAAACACATAAGGCGATACAGAATATTCGTACAGATCTCTAAAATAATATTCAAGTGCAAGGTGGCCTTCTGTAAGATTTGAAGTAAAATTTAAGTTGCGTAAATTATTTCTGCTATTTAATTTATCATCTGCAGCAACTTTGCCAAAAGTTATTCCTGATCGTACTAAAATCTTATCTGTTACTTCATAAGCAACGCCAATGCCAACAGCAAGGTGCGATTGATTGAAAGTAAACCGCTTATCCTGCAGATCGCCCTGGTAGTTTGATACACCGGCAAGTGCGTTTATCCATACCTTTTGTGATGAACAGGTAAAACTAAAACCTGCAATGATGAGAATCAGGAAAAACGGCTTCATAGATAATTATTAATGTATGGCGGAATTTTACAAAAATAATACCACGCGTTTGAGCTAATAAATAATGTAGTCTTATAAATTTGATAAAATTTAAAGTATGTAAACATTTATACCTGCTGAAATAATAACTTACCTGCTGCTGCAATAATTATTTCGCTATTTTTAACCGAACGATTGTATAATTAAACGCTATAAATAATCATTTACTATGAGCACTTCAAGAAGAACGTTTATAAAAAAAGGAAGTATCGCATTGGCCGGAACAGCATTATTGCCTAAAAGTATTTTCGCAACTATGAAAGAAAAAGAAATATTGGGTGTGCAATTGTATTCAGTACGTGACGACATGAAGAAAGATCCGCTGGGCACATTAAAACAAGTGAGTAACATGGGCTATAAATTTGTGGAGCATGCAAATTATATTGACAGAAAATTCTATGGATATTCTGCACAGGAATTTAAGAAAGTACTTACTGATCTTGGTTTACAAATGAAGAGCGGGCATACTGTAATGAACAGGGAGCATTGGGACGATGCTAAAAAAGAGTTTACTGACAAGTGGAGAAACACGATAGAAGATGCCGCTATAATAGGACAGGAATATGTTATCAGCCCATGGCTGGATGACAGCTACCGTAAAAATTATGACGATCTTAAATCATACATGCAGGTGTTTAATAAAAGTGGTGAATTGTGTAAAAAGGCAGGAATGAAATTCGGGTATCATAACCATGATTTTGAATTTAGCCAAAAGCTAAATGATATAAAAGTGTTTGATATTATTATGCAGAATACAGACCCGTTGCTTGTGGCGCAGCAATTAGACATTGGTAACATGTACCATGCAGGTGGTATTGCATTAGATATTATGAAACAATATCCCGGCCGCTTTGAACTGATGCATGTAAAAGACGAAATAAAAACAACTGATAAAGGAGAGATGGGCGGCGGTTACGAAAGTACAGTTTTGGGTAAAGGAATTATACCGGTGAAAGAAATAGTTGATCTTGGAAAGAAATCCGGCGGCACGGTTCATTTTATAATTGAACAGGAATCTTACCAGGGCCAGGCGCCTGTTGACGCCATAAAACAGGATTTCGATATCATGAAGAACTGGGGCTATTAATATTTTAATTGAATTATAATTTTCAGGCTGTGTATAAAGCACAGCCTGTTTTGTAAGTACAGGTTTTCATCATAATATCAAACGGCATATCTTCTCAATTCTTATGGTAACAAATGAAGCTATCATATTAGCACAAATACTTTGGGATTATCATCACATAAATAATACGCTTGAAAAAGCCGATTGTATTTTGGTACTTGGCAGTCATGATACAAGAGTTGCTGAACGCGGCGCCGAATTATTTCTTGGAGGATGGGCTCCACTGTTGATTTTTTCCGGGGGCCTTGGCAGGTTAACGCAAGGCACATGGACAGAACCGGAAGCAGATAAATTTGCTGCAATAGCAATTGAAAAAGGTGTTCCTCCAAATGCAATTTTTATTGAAAACAAATCAACCAATACAGGTGAGAATATTGTTTTTACCCAGTCACTTCTTAAAGAAAAAAACATAGCTCCTCAAAGTTTTATTGTTGTTCAAAAACCGTATATGGAACGAAGGAGCTTTGCAACATTTAAAAGACACTGGCCAGATAAAAAATTAATTGTTACATCGCCGCAAATTTCTTTTGAACAATATCCTACAGGCGACATACCTCTTGAAAAAGTTATTAATACTATGGTTGGCGATCTGCAAAGAATAAAAATATATGCAGAGAAAGGCTTCCAGGTTTACCAGGAAATTCCTGCTGTTGTATGGCAGGCTTATGAACAACTTGTTGCATTAGGTTTTGATAAGCAATTGGTTTAAATCAGGACTGATAATAATCTCAGTGTGTTTGTATACTTGTTACCGTATAATAGAACATCTAATGTCTTCCTTATAAAATGTTATACATTTATTTACCTTCTTTCAGAAATAGATAAATACTTAAATTGTACTTTGAATTGAAACTTAAAAACTACTCATATGAAATTGTGCATGGCGCTATCAGTAACAATGTTAGCTGTTTTAACTTCCTTTGGCGGGGAAAAACCAAAGGGCAATAAACCATCTTTGCCTCCTTCCAATCCTTTTTTTATGGCCAGTGACTTACCGTATCATGCGCCGCCGTTTGATAAAATAAAGGATGAAGATTTTCAGCCCGCTTTAGAAGAAGGCATGAAACAACAATTAGATGAAGTGTTGAAAATTGCTGATAATTCTGCGTCACCCACATTTGAAAATACACTTGTTGAATTAGAAAAAAGCGGCCGCCTTTTAGATCGTGTGAATAACGTATTTAATCTTGTAACAGGAGCAAATACTAATCCTGTATTACAAAAAGTACAGGAAGAAGAAGCGCCCAAACAGGCAGCCCATCTTGATGCAATTCACCTGAATTCAAAATTATTTAAACGTATTGAAACACTCTATAATCAACGTACCAAACTTAAGCTTGATGCAGAATCAAATCGCCTGCTTGAATTTACTTACCAGGAATTTGTATTGGCCGGCGCAAGGCTTTCTGATGATGATAAAGCAACACTGAAAAAGCTTAATGAACATGAAGCTTCTCTCAGTGCAAAGTTTACTAACCAGTTGCTTGCCGGTACAAAAAATGGTGCGTTAGTTATTGATGACAAGTCATCGCTGGCAGGGCTTTCGACACAGGATATAGATGCACTTGCGCAAAATGCAAAAGCAAAAAATCTGGAGAGTAAATGGGTAATATCATTGCAAAACACAACTCAGCAGCCACTGTTACAATCACTTTCCAACCGTGCCCTGCGGGAAAAACTTTTTAATGCTTCTTGGAACCGAACAGAAACCAATGACTCGAATGACACAAGAAATACTATTATTCAGATAGCAAAGATCCGTGCAGAAAAAGCAAAGCTGATAGGTTTTCCAAACTATGCCGCTTTGGTTTTGCAGGATCAAATGGCAAAAACGCCTGCTGCTGTAGATGAGTTTTTAGAAAGACTTGTACCTGCTGCAACTGCCAAAGCAAAGAAAGAAGCTTCAGATATACAGGCATTAATTGATAAGCAAAACGGCGGATTTAAATTGCAGCCATGGGATTGGAATTATTATTCAGAGCAGGTGCGTAAAGCAAAGTATGACCTTAATGATGATGAAATAAAGCCGTATTTCGAACTTAATAATGTGCTTAAGAATGGTGTATTCTATGCCGCCAATCAACTTTATGGTTTAACCTTTAAAGAACGCCATGATATACCTATTTATCAAAGCGATGTAAAAGTGTTTGAAGTGTTTGATAAAGATGGTTCAACGATTGGTTTGTTCTATTGCGACTATTTTAAAAGAGATAATAAATCCGGTGGTGCATGGATGAATAATCTTGTTGGCCAGTCAAAGTTGTTGAAAACAAAACCTGTGATTTACAACGTTTGCAACTTCACCAAACCTGCTGCAGGCCAGCCTGCGCTCATAAGCTATGATGATGTAACAACAATGTTTCATGAGTTTGGACATGCATTGCACGGCTTTTTTGGCAGCCAGCAATATCCAACACTTTCAGGCGCAAATACGGCAAGAGATTTTGTAGAGTTTCCTTCGCAGTTCAATGAACATTGGGCTCTTTATCCAACGATATTAAAACATTATGCTGTTCATTACAAGACCCATAAAATAATTCCACAAACACTTGTTGATAAAATAAAAAATGCCGCAACATTTAACCAGGGTTATAAATTAACCGAACTGTTAGCAGCAGCTTCATTAGATATGCAATGGCATAAACTTTCAGCAACCGACTCGTTGCAGGATGTAGATAAATTTGAAACAGCCGCACTTCAAAAAACACATCTTGATCTAAGTGAAGTACCAACACGTTACCGCTCAAGTTATTTTTTACATATTTGGGCAAATGGTTATTCAGCCGGCTATTATGCTTACCTGTGGACGGAGATGCTTGATGACGATGCATTTGCATGGTTCCAGGAACATGGAGGTTTATCACGGGCTAACGGGCAGCGTTTTCGTGATATGATTTTATCAAGAGGCAATACAATAGAATATGGAAAAATGTTCCGTGATTTCAGAGGCCACGATCCCAACATTGAGCCAATGGAAAAAGTGCGTGGATTGATTGGCGATTGATTGTGTAATAAAAAGACGTACACGATATCGAGTGTAATATTGTGTTTGTTTCCCAGTGGGTTTTTTGTAGAATGGAAATACAATAAGTACCAATGCTCCTTTAGTCATTATACACTTCTTCTTGAGTCTCTTACTAAATGA
>CAXSDW010000028.1:0-5597 GCA_964236235.1 uncultured Chitinophagaceae bacterium | reverse complement strand
ATTTTGGCTACTACAACGGTAGATTCGACTACACCTGTCTTTCTATTTTTGCAGACCTTTACATTAATAAAAAACAAAAAAATGAAAATTACAATTACAGGTTCCTTAGGACACATCAGCAAGCCGCTGACAAAAGACTTAGTGCAAAATGGACACACGGTTACAGTTATAAGCAGTAATCCTGAAAAACAAAAAGAGATTGAAGCATTGGGAGCTGCCGCTGCAATTGGCTCAATAGAAAATGTTGACTTTCTTACAACCGCTTTTACTGATGCAGATGCGGTGTATTGTATGATTCCGCCAAACAATTACTTCGATCCTAACCTCGACCTTACTGCATACGTTCTCAGAATTGCCAACAATTATTCACAGGCCATAAAGCAGTCGGGAGTAAAACGTGTGGTTCACCTTAGCAGTATCGGGGCTCATTTAGATAGGGGTACCGGACTTATTCTCACTCATCATGCTGCGGAAAACATTTTGAAAGAGATACCGAATATTGCCATTACACACATGCGTCCAACTTCTTTTCACTATAATTTATACAGCTTCATTCCTGTGATAAAAAACGCAGGGATGCTCGCTGCAAATTATGGTGCGGATGACAAAGTTGTTTGGGTTTCTCCTATTGATATTGCTGCTGCTGTTGCTGATGAAATAGTAACACCGGTTGCCGGTAGAAAAATTCGTTATGTGGCAAGCGATGAATTGACCTGTAATGAAGTGGCAGGCATTTTAGGGGCTGCTATCGGGAAGCCGGATTTGAAATGGGAGATCATTACTGATGAGCAAATGCAAAATGGTTTGGAATCTGCAGGAATGAACCGGCAAGTTGCCGCAGGCTTGGTAGAAATGCAAACAAGCATACATAGCGGGGAATTCTTTGATGATTATTATTTGAACAGACCAACTTTAGGCAAAGTAAAGATGACTGATTTTGCAAAGGAATTTGCTGCCGCTTTTAATTAATAATTATATCGTGATATGGCAAATACAAAACCGCATAGATTTAGAACTATCAGTGAATTTCATCAATTCAGGGAATTACCTAAGCCGGAACATCCATTAGTAAGTGTTATAAACTTAGAATTAATAAAGCAGCTGCCTGCTCATGAAATTAGCCTGGTAAAAGATTTTTATTCCATTGCATTGAAAAGAAATTTTAATGCGAAGATGAAATACGGTCAGCAGGATTTTGATTTTGATGAAGGCATTATGTTCTTTATGTCGCCTGGCCAGGTTTTAAGAATTGAGGTTGAAAAAGATACCGTATTGAAACAATCAGGATGGATGCTGCTTGTTCATCCTGATTTTTTATGGAATACACCTTTAGCGAAAACGATTAAGCAATATGAATATTTCGACTATTCGGTAAGTGAAGCTTTGTTTCTTTCGGAGAAAGAAGAAACAATTATTACAGGCATAATGCAAAGTATTCAGCAGGAATATCATTCAAACATTGACAAGTTCAGCCAGGATATAATTATCGCCCAGTTAGAATTGCTATTGAATTATGCTGATAGATTTTATCACCGTCAATTTATAACAAGAAAGATAACCAATCATAATATTCTTAACCGTTTGGAAGACATTATTACAGAATATTTCAGCAGTGATTTATTGGCAAAAAGAGGATTACCTACCGTTCAATACGTTGCCCGAGCATTAAACGTTTCGCCCAATTATTTAAGCGGAATGCTCAGGGTATTAACAGGGCAAAGCACCCAGCAACATATCCATAACAAGCTGATTGAAAAAGCGAAGGAAATATTATCTACAACGGTTTTATCCGTAAGTGAAATTGCTTATACACTGGGATTTGAGCACCCGCAATCTTTTAGTAAATTATTTAAGATCAAAACCAATCTTTCCCCTTTAGCGTTCAGACAATCCTTTAACTGACAAACCACGCCACCAGCAAGCGGTTTCTATGTAAAGCGGTTTTAAGAGAGAACAATATGGAAATAAGATACTACATAATAATTTTAAAAGCGCTAAGAATTTAAATAATTGTATTTGTTGCAGCTGAGGTAAGTACCCGTTTGCCGGCGCTTGCATTCCCCTACTAATAAGCTAACAATTATAAAAACGGATTGCAAACCCGATGCCGAACGTTCCATAAATTAATAGGTAAATGGGTTTCTTAATTGTTATCGGAGTAAGCAAGCATCAGCGGTTCCCGGAAGAATATTATAACTGAAAAATATGCTATGAAAACCTGATAAAAAGCAGCGATGCTTGTTCAGCTTTAAAAAAGAATAAAAATAAAATGCCGATACCTTCAACGTTCATTTCCAATACGCCAAAATAATATTACCGCTTCGTTGTTTTTCGTCTGCTTTACGCTTAACTAAAAATAACATCCATCTTTTCCACACTTTGTTGCAAACCGATTTGTGCAAAGTTACTGATAGTGCCAAAGTCAGCGTATTCTGTAACGGTCATTTCCGTTTTAGCATTGGCAACTTTTTTAAAAGTTACAACGGTTCTGATATCTATAGGAAAATCAGGCGGCATACCAAGTTTCACTGGGTCAGTCTTATTGCCATCTTCGTCGCATAAGCTTTGGACAAACTCAATTGTTTGCAGCCGAATAATTTTTATATACACCCAAATAGAATAAAACTCCCTGCCGCCCATTTCCTTTGGAGCTTGCATACTTACTATTGATTTACCACCTTCTCTAAAATCAATTTTTGCCACAGGTGATGTAAAATGTTTCGGCCCCCACCAACGCTTAACAAGTTCTGGTTCTGTCCAAACTTTCCAAACTATTTCTACAGGAGCATTAAATGTTCTGGTAACTTCAATTTGCTTTGCCATGTTTGCTATAATTTAAATATCAGGCGTTTTCCAGTGTTTCAATATCAAACTTTTTCATCTTCATAAATGCCTGCACAACACGTTGCCCCTTTTGCTGATTCGACATTAATTCACCTAATACGGTTGGCACCACCTGCCACGATAGCCCAAACTTGTCTTTACACCATCCGCACATACCTTCTTCACCTCCATTAGCAATTAGCTTGTACCAGTAATGGTCAATTTCGGCCTGGTCTTTACAGGGAATAACAAAAGAAACCGCCTCATTAAATGTAAAGTTAGGCCCTCCGTTTAAGCCCATAAAGTATTGCCCGTTAAGTTCAAAATTCACAACCATTCCAGAATCGTTGATTATTTTAGAACCAGGGAAAATTGTGCAGTAAAATTCTGCTGCTTCCCTGGCTTTACCATCAAACCATAAGCAAGGATACATTTGCCTGTTCATTTCATTTATTTTAATTGTTAAGTAATTATTTTTTTGATTTTCTTTTTTTCGTTTGCATTTCATTCAGCAAATCATCTATTGCTGTAAACCTGCCCTCCCACATTTTCCGGTAAGGCTCTATCCAATCGCCTATTTCTTTCATTTTTTTTGGATTGAAGTGATAATGAATTTCTCTGCCGGATTGGGTTTGCTTCAGCAATTCACATTCAGTTAAAATTTGAATGTGCTTTGAAATTGTTTGTCTTGATGAATTAAAGTTTTCGGCAATTGCACCCGGCGTCATTGCCTGCAAAGCCACCAAACCCAATATTGCTCTGCGGGTGGGGTCGGCTATGGCTTGAAATACATCTCTGCGAATTTCCATTTATGCAGCTATTTGACTGCAAATATAATGCAGTTATTTAACTGCACAAATCTTTTTTATTTTTTTTAAACTTAAACACGGGAGAATTACTGTAAGCTGATTATTAACAAAAAAAAAGAAAACGAAAATAAACGCCGGCAGATATATTGAATTAAAAATCCTTATTCTTACAGCAAAAAAGTTTATTTGCCCATACAATAAAATTGACAAGAACCGAAACCCGTTTTTCTCCTGATAATATTTTTACAAAGCCTGCAGTTTATATTTTTTGCACCACAATTCCATTGCGTTATCCCAGTCACTGCAATACGGATTACTAATTCAATTTGTTGCTATCTTCATCACAACAAAAAGTACCGCTATGGCATTTAATATTAACAGGAGAAATTTTATTAAGAATAGTTCGCTTGCAGGGTTTGCTATTCCTGCAATTATACAAGGCACATCTTCTGTCGCTGATAAAGATAAAGGTGATGTTAAAAATACATCTGCGCTTAATGATATTGATCTTAATGAAGCTACCATTGACAGTTTGCAGCAAAAGATGCAAAGCGGCGATCTTACTTCAAAAACAATCACCAACTGGTACCTACAAAGAATAAAAGAGGTTGATAAAAGCGGCCCCGCTCTTAATAGTGTAATTGAGTTAAACCCCGCCGCAGTAAGCATTGCAGAAGATTTAGATAAGGAAAGAAAAGCAGGAAAACTCCGTGGACCTTTACATGGAATACCAGTATTAATAAAAGATAATATTGATACCGGAGATGCAATGATGACAACTGCCGGTTCTATTGCACTTGAAGGAAATAAGGCAACAAAAGATGCATTTATTGCAAAGAAACTACGTGAGGCAGGCGCTGTTATTTTGGGAAAAACCAACCTGAGTGAATTTGCTAATTTCCGTTCAACACATTCTACGAGTGCATGGAGCAGCCGTGGCGGCCAAACCAAATGCCCGTATATTCTTGACCGCAATCCATCAGGATCCAGCGCCGGCAGTGGTTCTGCAGTTGCAGCCAATCTTTGTGCAGTTGCCATAGGCACAGAAACTGACGGCTCAGTAGTAAGTCCTGCATCTGTAAATGGATTGGTTGGCCTTAAACCTACGGTAGGTTTATGGAGCCGGTCTGGTATTATTCCGATATCTGCTACGCAGGATACCGCAGGCCCGATGACACGAAGCGTAAAAGATGCTGCCATACTTTTATCAGCGCTTGCCGGTGCAGATGAACATGATGCTGTGACGCACCAGGCCGAAGGCAAAACACAAAAAGATTATACTAAATTTTTAAACGAAGATGGATTAAAAGGAAAGCGGCTTGGTGTTGAAAAATCTTTCTTTACGGGTAACCCTGATGTGGTTGCATTGCTGAATAAAACAATTAATTTATTAAAAGAAAAAGGTGCGACAATTGTTGAAGTTGATCTTTTAAAATCTACCAATGAACTTGCTGCTGCTGAGTTTTTAGTGTTACAATACGAGTTTAGGGATGGCTTAAATAAATACCTTTCTACAGCCAATGCAAAAGTAAAATCACTTAAAGATGTAATTGCTTTTAATAAGCAAAATGAAGCCAAAGCAATGCCGTATTTTAAGCAGGAAACATTGATAAGCTCTGAGGCAAAAAGTGACATGAACAGTAAAGAATATAAAGACGCTTTAGCCAAATCCACATCATCGCGAAAGCTAATTGATATTCTTTTACAACAACATAATTTAGATGCCATTTGCGGAACTACCAACGGGCTTGCCTGTTGTATTGATTTGGTTAACGGCGATTATGATACAGGTTTTTCCTTCTCCTCTCCCGCTGCCATGGCGGGTTATCCGCATATTACAGTGCCTATGGGTTTTGTTCATGAATTGCCTATTGGCTTTTCTTTTTTTGGAACAGCTTACAGCGAACATAAATTAATTGCAATGGCTTATGCCTTTGAGCAGGCAACAAAAAGCAGGCGTGCGCC
>CAXSDW010000027.1:7804-36588 GCA_964236235.1 uncultured Chitinophagaceae bacterium | reverse complement strand
CTGAACCATCAAATCTTGAAGCAGTATCCTGGCTGGCTGATGCATATGCAGCTTCGGGAGATAATGCTAATGCAGTTAAGTGGTATCAATACAGTAAAAAGCTTGTTAATAATGCGGAGTACAGCAAAGAAGTAGATGAAAGAATAAAAGCATTACGCCCAAATCCCTAAAAAGACTAACAATTAGTAATTAATATACATAAAATTATTCAAGTATGCCTTGTGGTAAAAAAAGAAAGCGTCATAAAATAGCAACACATAAACGAAAGAAGCGTTTAAGAAAGAATCGTCATAAGAAGAAGTAATTTCAAAAATCCAATTCAACATTCCTACCTATGTTACCGCAATAACTTTCTTTTTCTTTCACGGTAGCTAAGTTGAATTAAAAAGATATTCGTGAATAAGGAAATAATTATTAACGCTGCTCCGCAGGCAGTTGAAATAGCACTATTAGAAGATAAACGGCTTGTAGAATTACATAATGAGCAAGCTGGTGCCAGCTTTGCAGTGGGTGATCTATATCTTGGCAAAGTAAAAAAACTTATTCCCGGCCTTAATGCTGCCTTTGTAGATGTTGGTTTTGAAAAAGACGCCTTTCTCCATTACACAGATCTTAGTCCTTATGTTCGCTCTATTTTAAAGTTTACCAATATTGCCATGAATGATAAAAGCGAGCGTGGTTTTGATTATTCTAAATTCATAGTTGAACCCGAGATAGTTAAAACCGGTAAAATTGCCGAAGTTTTAAGTGGCAAACCTAATATCTTAGTTCAGATTTTAAAAGAACCCATCGCGGCAAAAGGTCCAAGGCTTAGTTGCGAATTATCGCTTCCCGGAAGATTTGTTGTGCTTACTCCCTTCAATGATATTATTGCAGTATCAAGAAAAATACATTCATCAGAAGAAAGAAAAAGGTTGCACAAAATAATTGAAGCAATCAAGACAAAAAACTTTGGTGTTATAGTGCGTACTGCGGCCGAAGGTAAACATACGGCCGAGTTGCATGAAGATCTTTTGAGCCTGGTAGAAACATGGAAGAATATTCAAAAGAATTTAAAAGGCGCCGTTCCGCCTGCTAAAATAATGAGTGAGGAAGGCAAGACAAACAGCATTCTCCGTGATCTTCTCAATGAAGATTTTAATAAAATTGTAGTAAACGATAAAAATATTTTCAACGACACTAAAACGTATATACAAAGAATTGCTCCTGATAAAACAGACATAGTTTCTTTTCATAATAACGGATCGCCAATTTTTGATAGCTACGGAATTACGAAACAGGTAAAAGCTGCTTTTGGCAAAACAGTGAACCTGCCCAGCGGTGCTTATTTAATTGTTGAGCATACTGAAGCTTTGCATGTAATTGATGTAAACAGCGGTTATAAAAGTGTAAGTAATAACCAGGAACAAAATGCCTTTGAAACCAATCTTGAAGCTGCATCTGAAATTGCCCGCCAGCTACGGCTTAGAGATATCGGGGGAATTATTGTTGTTGATTTTATTGACATGAAATTGATGGAGAATAAAAAGAAACTGGTTGAATATATGGACAGTTGCATGGCAATTGACAGGGCAAGACATGCAGTGTTACCAATAAGCAAATTTGGCTTAATGCAGATCACCAGGCAGCGCATGAAGCCTGAAATGAAAATAAATACACAGGAAATTTGCCCAAGCTGTGCAGGCACAGGAAAAATTTCTTCTACACTAATATTAGAAGATGAGATTGAAAAAAATCTCAGCTATCTTATTATGCAAAAACATACAGGATTAACTGTTGAAGTGCATCCTATTCTTCATGCTTATCTTACCAAAGGCTTTCCTTCAAAGCGACTAAAATGGAGTTGGAAATACAAACAAAAAATTTCCATAAAACAAAACAGTAACTACCATCTTACTGAATTTCATTTCTATGATAAGAGTGATGAGGAAATAAAATTATAAATTGCATAGTTTGTCCAGGTTCTTTAATGAAGAAATACGCAATCATTTTTTTACTCTTTACAATACATTCATGCACTGCAAAAAAACATGTAGAACAAACTGCTGTTGCAAAAGATTCGCTACCGGAAAATAGATCAAAACAAGACTCAGTGATACCTTTAAATAAACAAACCGGCGATACCGTAATCGTTGTAAAGTTTGAAAAAGACAGTATTGCCACTACAATAAACGGTGAACTTAAACCATTAATGCAACACATTTCTGTTTATATAAAAGTAAACCAGGGAAAGCAACTTACAGCATTTTTGCAAACGCCAGATCCAAATGCCAACATACGTTTTAACCAGATCTATACGCCTGATGGCAACGCAGACGGACCTTTCGGAAAAGAACTTGTTAAACCGGTTTTAAAAAAAGGGATTTATAAAATAATCATTGGCCGCAATCTTATGGCCGAAGGTTCATTAGACGCAAAATTTAGTCTTAGGGTAATTGTACAATGACGTTTCTCTAATACATGAAGTTGTTAAAATAATATCCTGCTGCTAATGTTTTGTTTTCAACATATTTATTCGTTATTCTGAACAATAACTTATTCCGCAAGTGTGGTTAAGTTACAAATACCGATTCTGATTCAATCCTGAACAATCCCTTATTTTTGAAGAGATAACAATTATAATCTCTAATGACTGTTCAAAATAAAAAACCACCTTCTTCATTTATGGTGATCCTGGCTTTTGCCACGGTTTACATTGTTTGGGGATCTACTTACTTTTTTATTCAGCGGGCCATGGATGGCTTTCCGCCTTTGTTACTTGGCGCTGTTCGTTTTCTTGCTTCAGGCATATTAATGCTATGCTGGAGCTTAATGAGAAAGGAGAAATTATTTATAAAAACAAATATTAAAGCGGCAGCCATAAGTGGCCTATTACTTCTCTTTATCGGCACCGGCGCAGTTATATGGGTTGAACAATATTTGCCAAGTGGCGTCGTCGCTATCATGGTGTCGTCTTCACCAATTTGGTTTGTATTGCTGGATAAACCAAAGTGGCTCGAAAATTTCAAAAGTAAGGCAACCATCGCTGGTCTTATCATTGGTTTTGGCGGAGTAATATTGTTATTCAGTGAGCAACTTGTCCATTCGTTTTCAACAGCCGGCCGGCACCCGGAACTGGGCGGAATGGTGATATTAATTATTGGTTCCATTGCATGGGCAGGTGGCTCTCTTTATTCAAAATATAAATTAAAGAATGGTTCAGATACTGTAAACAGCGGATGGCAGATGCTTGCAGCCGGTGTTGCTTTTATTCCCGGCAGTTTTTTTAGAGGAGAACTGCAACACATGCAATGGCAACATATCCCTTCTGGTGCATGGTTGTCAGTATTATATTTGATATTCTTTGGATCTATTTTGGGGTTTAGCGCTTATGTATGGTTACTGAAAGTTCGGCCTGCCACGCAGGTGAGCACCCATGCGTATGTTAACCCGGTGGTGGCTGTTTTGTTAGGCGTACTTCTTGCCGGTGAAAGCATAACACTTTTACAAGTGTTAGGGTTAATAACCATTCTTGCAAGTGTGTTAATGATTAATCTGGCTAAGTATAGAAAGGATCATACTACCGCTCAAAAGGTATCATCACAAATACCTTTATCGCAGCAAAAAGCGAAAGTATGACATCCCTAATCTCTCTTGTAACATTCATCAATGCTGATAAAAATCATGACGTTATCTAACCGGTAATAAACATCAACCCCACAAATTATTAGTTAAGTTTGTGCCCATTAAATCTTTAAATATGTGCCCAAAGAGAACAGTTCTTTTGTTATTTGTTTTTATTTATTCGCTTAATACAAAGGCACAAAATGTTGATAAAATCATTTCAAAATACATTGCTTTTATTGGAGGAAAACATCAATGGAAAACGGTAAAAACGATTGTAACATCAGGTATATATAATTATGGCGGGATGGAGTTTCCTTTCACCGCATATTCAAAAGCGCCCAACTTATACAAATTTGTTGTTCCGTTTAAAGGGAAATATTATGCACAGGCATTTGATGGAAAACAAGGATGGAAAATTGATGCATTTAAAGGTGAAACTTCAAAAACAATACTTACAGGAAAGCCTGCACTTGCTATGGCTAATGAAGCTGATGTTGAATTGGAAAGCCCGTTTATCAATTATAAAAAAAAGGGACACAAGGCAATTTTACAAGGCACAGATACTGTTAAGGCAAGGCCATGTTTTAAAGTAAAATTTATAAGAAGCACCGGAGAAACAGAAACTTATTTTTTTAGTAATGATAATTTTGAATTGATTAAAAAAGCTGCAGTATCTAAAAATGCAGAGATGCAAAATGTATTACTCGATACCTATTACAGTGATTACCATCAGATCCATGGCATAAAAATTCCTTATAAATCAACCAGTAAATCCGGCGAACAAACTATTCTTACCATCACCATAACCAAAGCAGAAATTAATACGCCAATCGCTGAGAGTGAGTTCCGGTAGGCTTTGTGGAACATAGTTCGTCTATATCACAGCGTTAAAAGCAGAAAGATATTTATCAATATAAAGTTGTTTTGATTTTGATTTGTATTGCATTATAAACCTTGGATGTTCCAACGCAATTATCTTTTTGAAAAACTTCTTTTCCTGGTTTAGCAGTTTTAAAAACTGTTCATTTTTTCCTGTTCCAAAACAGAAACAAGTATCTGTTTCAATACCCAAGTCAATTTGTTTTTTAATGTTCTCAACTATAAAATCATACGCTGCTTTCATTAGTTCTTTACTGTCATAATAATTATAATTAATTGGTTTACCTATATTATTAATCTTAGTAAAGCCAAGCGGAAAAACGGAATGAATATAAAAGTGTTTATAAAACTTTGCAGCGCCACCAAAGGCATCAATCACATCATACACAAAAACAGACGAAGGCTCATGCCTCGGTTCACCGTTGTAAACCAATCCGCATTTTTCATTTACTCTTTTAGGATCAGTAAACGGAATGCCGGTGATACCTCCGCCAAATCTGCCGGGGTTGATGCCTAATATTAAATGCCTTGAACAATTATCGTTGTAATATTTTTTATAAAATGCAGAAGATAAAGCCAAGACATTTTTATCTTTAAAAGGATTCATTACACTAATGCCATGCGGCAGTGTTTCATTAAATTCAAGTTGCTTGTTAAATGCGATTATTCTATCTGCAAAAGTTTTCATTTATGTTTTATCAAACCGTTTATGTAAATCACTTATAAATTTAATGACAACAAGGTGTAACTTTCTCAAAAGCAAATCCGTTACAAAACAATAAAAAAAATCAAAACAAATAATTATGAAAAATTTACTGTTGGCATTTTTTGCATTAATAAGTTTAAAGTCTTTTGCACAGCCCTGGGAAACCGTTAAAGGAAATGGCCAGGTGAAAAAAGAAACCCGTGAAGTGAGCAATTATGCTTCACTAACATCTCATGGGTCAATGAATGTAGAGATTGCTTACGGAAACTCAAATAAGGTAGAAGTGGAAGCAGATGAGAATTTGCTGCCTTATATTGAAACGGTGGTAGAAGATGGCCAATTAATTATTCGATCAAAAAAGAATGTGAATATCAAAACAAGTTCGAAAATGGTCGTGTATGTTTCAATGACGAAAATCACTTCGATACAATTAAGCGGCAGCGGAAATATTAATGGAGATGGTACTTTTAGTAACAATGGTAAAACAGAGATAGCGCTTTCCGGTTCGGGAAATATTAAACTGGGTTTTGATTCTTTTGATGAGCTTGATCTTGGTGTGTCCGGCAGTGGAAACATGGATCTAAAAAGTAATACCACGAAAAATATAACTGCAAAAATAAGCGGAAGTGGTAATATTGACTGCAGCAGCATCAGCTGCCAGGATGTTGATGCCAAAATAAGTGGTAGTGGAAATATTAAAGTATATGCCAGCCGTAACATTGATGCAAAAATAGCGGGGAGTGGAAACGTTTACTACAAAGGAGATTCGCCAAACATAAGCAGTAAAATAGCAGGAAGTGGTAAGGTATTGAAAATGTAGAATTTACATAAAAATTATAGTAAATCTGCCATTAGTTGAGCTAATTTCAAAAACAATTTTACTCAGACCTCAGAGATTTTATATTATTTTTTTCAAATGAATTTATAACTTTAGCAACATGATTCGCCTCGTGTTGCTATTCCTTTTTTTATGTGTTATAAAAGTCTCAAAAGCGCAGAACAATCAATACGACGAGATGAATGTTGGTGCCGTTTATATACCTGATTCGCTTACAAAATCTACAGATAAAATTGCCGGGTATATTAAGTCAAATTTCAACAGCGACATACAAAAAGTAAGTGCAATATATGCATGGGTAACAGCGAATATTAAGTATGATAAAGACAGCGCAAATCCTATAAATCTTGGCTTAGACCCTGAAGCAAAAATTACTGTTGCCTTAAGAAGAAGAAGAGGAGTTTGTGAAAACTATGCTGCCATATTTAATGATATAGCAATAAAAAGCGGGCTTACCTCATTTGTGGTTTCGGGGTACACAAAACAAAATGGTTCAGTTGATAAATCAGGCCATAGCTGGTGTGCAATTTCAATTGATAACTCCTGGTATTTATTTGATCCCACGTGGGATGAAGGCCGCAGCATAGCTTCAAAATACTTTATGGTGCCGCCATCTGAGTTTATCAGCTCGCATATGCCTTATGATCCTATGTGGCAGTTATTAAATCATCCGATTTCTCATAAGCAATTTTATAATGGTGATATTTATCAAAAAAAAGATGATCCATATATTAATTATGCTGATTCTATCAATGCTTATATGCAAATGGACAGCTTGCATAAACTGCAATCAACTGCATTAAGAATGCAGCAGGGCGAATTGTATAATCCGCTGGTAAAAAACAATTATAATTATGTGAAGATGCATATAGAAATGATAAACCAGGACAAGGATGTAAACTTATACAATTCATCTGTGGCAGATATTAATGATGCAGCAGCTATTCTTAATAATTTTATTCAATACCGCAACAACCAGTTTATGCCGGAGAAAAGCGATGCAGAGCTGCTGGCATTGCTTGATGGCATTGATAAAAAGCTCCAATCTTCTCTTAAAAAGTTAGATGCGATAGATAAATCACAGGCAACTTTTACCATAGGCACACAAAATGTAAGAGATAGAATAAACACGCTGATGAGCCATTTAAAAGAACAAAAAGATTTTGTGCAGCGGTATACGAGCACTGTAAAAAGCAACCGGCAATCTTTGTTTTATAAATAACCTATTGGAGTAAAATATAATTTTAATATTGCATCACCTATTTTAATTGCATTTAAAGGCTGATGATTAATAAATGCGATATAGCCTGTAATTTCAGTAATATTTTGAAGGGCAGTTATACTGAGCCTTATCTGGCGTGGCTTTGGAGCTGTTTCCTTTTGTTTGCCCATACAGTTTTTGCTTCTTTTAAACTAACAACCTGGGAATTTTCAGCATCCTTTATCCAATTTTTAAATTCTTCAAGACTTACTGCTTCACCCGGCATAGAAGGAAAGTTTTACTCAGGATTATCATTATCCTGATAAAATTTTTTTCCTGGAGGTGCTGCAAAGCCTTTATTGCATTATTATGAGTAATTTGGACAGTAAGTATTTGCATGATGTTATATAATCATCAATGTAAGAGTAACGATATTCTGTTAACATTATCTAATAGGTATACCAACCAATTTTGCCCTGGGAAGTTTTGAATAATCATTTAAAAACACAGTTTTTAAATAGTTGCTTATAAAAGGTTTTGTGTAAAATTAGTATCGGAAACATACCTTTGAATTAACAGTTTTTTTTAAATAATTTATATGGATAAAAGTATTGCTATCATCGGCGGAGGTAACCTGGGAACGGCTATAGCCGAGGGTTTGCTTAAAAGCCATTTTATAAAACCTTCCAAAATTATTATTACCAAACGTAATACTGCAACCTTATCTTCTCTAAAAGAAAAAGGTGTTATAGTTACAACAGATAATAACGAAGCCGTTAAAAAAAGTGATGTCATTATCCTCGCCGTAAAGCCTTTCCAGGTGGAGCAGGTAGTATCAGGAATTAAGAATGATATGGATCGTGATAAGATATTTATTTCTGTGGTAACCGGCGTGCTCATAAGTGAAATAGAAACTATTTTTGAAACGGCATTTCCGCTTTTCAGGGCCATGCCAAATACGGCTATTGCTATACAGCAAAGTATGACTTGTGTATGCAGCAAATTTGCATCAGTCGCAGAGATAGACTATGTAAACAATCTTTTTGAGAAGCTTGGCCAGGTTGTTACTATTGATGAAAAACTTATGGAAGCCGCTACTATCCTGGGCGCCTGCGGAATTGCTTATGCACTCAGGTTTATAAGGGCCAACATACAAGGCGGTATCGAAATTGGATTTGATGCTGCCACTGCAAGTAAGATTGCCGCACAAACGATAAAGGGTTCTGCAGAACTACTGATACAAAATGGTAATCATCCTGAAGAAGAAATTGATAAAGTAACTACACCGAAAGGCTGTACTATAGCAGGTTTAAACGAAATGGAACACAGGGGATTTAGCTCTTCGCTTATAAGAGGAGTAGTGGTAAGTTATAAAAAAATAGCTAAGGATTGAGATTATACAACGCTTATGTTAACTCAATCTCATAATGCCTTTCAGGAATCTCTACATCCATAAAACCTTTTCCTATCAGCCTTTGCTTAAAATTTTGTTGCACATCATAATCCCCGTGAACAAGAAATAATTTTTTCACCAGCTTTATATCCTGGCATTCAAGCCAATGAATAAGATCATTATAATCACCATGAGCGCTCATGCTTCGTATCTCGCCAATCTCTGCATGCACTTCATGTGGAACGCCAAAAATGCTAACTTCTTTTGGATGAAGCAACAATCTTCCGCCTAATGAATTTGGCTCACAATAACCGGTTAACAAAATACTGTTCCTGCTGTTCTCAATATTATTACTGATGTGATGTTTTACTCTTCCTGCTTCAGCCATGCCGCTTGCTGAAATAATCACCAAAGGTTCTTTACTGTAATTCAATTGCTTACTTTCTTCTACAGATTTTGTAAAACTTAGCCCGTTAAAACTAAACGGATCTTTATCACTATAAAATACTTTTTGAAAACTTTCATTAAAATATTGCGGGTAGTTTTTAATTACCTGCGTGGCTTCGGAACTTAACGGACTATCAACTATATATTTAAGCGCAGGAAGCTTTTTTTCATTTTCTAATTGATTTAAAGCATATAAAATTTCCTGGGTGCGGCCAACGCTAAAAGCAGGTATAATCAACTTGCCCTTTTTTTGTAAGCACGTTCTTTCAATCCAGTGCAGTAAGGCATCGGGCGCTGTGCTTAATTGCTCATGCAACCTGTCACCATAAGTTGACTCTAATAAAATATAATCAGCCTGCGGAAAAACTGCGGGAGGTCTCAGTATAACATCTCTGTAACGGCCTACATCTCCTGAAAAAGATACAGTAATCACTTTGCCCTCTTCTTTAATTCTTAAATGAACCGTCGCACTTCCAACTATATGACCGGCATCTACATATAACACATCTACATTATCATCTATGGTAAACCAGTTATCGTATTCAACAGTTATAAAATGATCTAAAGCTTTCATTGCATCTTCAGTTGAATACAACGGTTGCAGATAAGGCAATCCTTCAGCAGCTCTTCTCTTATTTAAAAACTTAATGTCATTCTCCTGGATGCCTGCACTGTCTTCCATAAGTATTGCCGCAAGGTCTTTTGTGCCCGGCGTGCAAAATATTTTCCCGTTAAAACCGTCTCTTACTAATTTAGGTATCAACCCGCAATGATCAATATGGGCATGCGATAATATAAGGTAATCTGGTTCACTGGCATTAAATCCAAAATTACGGTTAAGTATATCTGTCTCATTTCCCATTCCCTGGAACATGCCACAATCCAGCAGGTACTTTTTGCCATTATTTAAAGTTATTAGATGTTTGGAACCGGTTACAGTTCTTGCCGCACCATGAAAAGCGATCTTCATAAAAAATTTTTATTGTACAGAATTGAAGATACCAAACATACAAATTGCTTTTAATAAAATTGTTACTTTAAAAGCAAGATGCTATTTGATAATGTGCTAACTAAAAATGCAATAACATAGAAGTGCCTTTTCCTTCTTCAGAATATACCTGTATATTTCCTTTGTGCAGCATCATTATTTGTTTGCATAAACTTAACCCGATGCCACTTCCGGTTTTCTTGGTACTAAAAAAAGGAATAAAAATTTTATCTATCATTTCGGCGGGCATGCCTGTGCCATTGTCTGCAACTTTAATAATCACTTTGTTTTTAATATCATTATATGCTGATAATAATATTTTTGCCTGCTGTTTATCTTTAACCGCTTCAATGGCATTTACCACAAGATTAATTAATACCTGCTCGATAAGGCTGGCATCAGCCTGCATAACTAGGCCGGTATCTTTTAATACAATCTGAAGGTCAATATCTTTTTGATCCAGCGTTGGCTGCATAAGCTGGTTAAGGCTTTCAAATAAATCCCTCACGTATACTTTTTTTAAACTGAGTGTATTTATTTTATTCAGATTCCTATAAGTCTCCGCAAATTTCAGCAGGCCTTCACTTCTTCTTTTAATTGTATCAATGCCTAATTCAAGATCATCAACACTGCCGGATTGGTTATTGAGATTTGGAATGGATTGTTTAAGCCGGTTTTTTAAAGTATCAGCTAAAGATGAAATTGGCGCAATAGAATTCATGATCTCATGCGTCATTACATTCAATAATTTTTGCCATGCCTTTGCTTCTGTTTCATCAAGCGCTTCATCTACATTTTGAAAAGCGATAAGCTTGTATTTTTCACCGTCTGTTTGAAAAGCTGTTGCTGATAATAATATTTTGTATGAAGTGGATTCTAAATGTGCAGTTGCAATTTTACTTTCCCCAGGCTTAAGATCTATAACATTGTTGTATAAATCTTCATCACGCCTTGCCAGGGAATTTATTGTTTTAAGATAAGGCAATTGCAACATCTTTTTTAAAGATTCATTCATCCATACTACATCGCCTGAAGAAATTTTGTAAGATAATATCCCGGTATCAATAAGTTCAAGAATTTTTTGCAGGTATTGATATTGTGTTTCTTTTTCTTTGCTAATGATTTTAAAAGTTGAATTGATCGCATTAAAACTTTTTCGTAAAGGCTTTAACTCAACAGGGGCGTGCTTTACATCAAAATTTCGGGAAAAATCCCTGTAATGTATTGACTCAGCAAACTGGCTTACTTCCTGCTGCGCTTTATAATAAAACCGGTAAAATTCTATTACCTGGTATATGATAACGGGCAACACTATAACAAGGTAAATAAACAACCCTTTCACTATAAGATATGAAGCAATGATAAGCGTTGCGAGCAACAATATTACCCGTGATAATATTCGCCATTCTATGTTTTTAAATATCATATTAACCTCACCCGGCCCTCTACAAAGGAGAGGGAGATGGGATTTTGTTTATTTTTTTGGTAATTAGTTGTTTATCATAAGTCTCTAACTTATATTTAGCACGGGTGTATTTCCTTTTTTAGTGGAAGGGGCTAAATATCATATTTATTCAATCTTCTGTACAAAGCTGTACGGGTAAGGCCCAGCTCTTTTGCGGCCTTTGAAATATTTCCGCTGTGTTTTTCTATCACTTTTAAAATGGTATTTTTTTCAACAGCGCTTAATTTAGTTTCACCCGGCTTTTCATCTTCAATCCTTGTGGTTTCAATTGGAGAAAAAATAATATCCTTTGCACTCAGCTCATTATCGCTGGCCATTATTACTGCCCGTTCTATAGCATACTGCAGCTCTCTTATATTACCCGGATAATTATAATTCATTAATTTTTCAATGGCGCTTTTATCAAGGCTCATTGCCGGTTTTGCATATTTATTTGTATAAACTGAGTTAAAATAATTAGCCAATAAAATAATATCATTACTTCTTTTACGCAACGGAGGCAATATTATTTCTACTGTATTAATTCTGTAAATAAGATCTTTCCTAAAATGCGTTTCATTGGCTAATTCGCTCAAAGGCATGTTGGTGGCGCAAACCAGTCTTATGTCAATTGGTATTGGCTGATTGTCGCCAAGCCTTGTTACCTGCCTGTTTTGCAACACGCTCAAAAGCTTTGCCTGCTGATGAAGTGAAATATTTCCTATCTCGTCAAGAAATAATGTGCCTTTATCTGCAGCCTGAAAAAGTCCTGTGCGGTCTTCTCTTGCATCTGTAAATGCACCTTTTTTATAACCGAATAATTCACTCTCAAATAAAGTTTCTGTCAGTGCACCAACATCCACTTTTACAAAAGGTGCAGCGGCTCTTAAAGATCGCTGGTGAATCGCTTTTGCAATTAGATCTTTGCCTGTTCCATTTTCTCCAAGTATTAAAATGTTTGCATCTGTAGGCGCTATTTTTTCAATCTTATAAAATATTTCCTCCATCACATCTGACTCACCCAATAAATCTTTGTTTAAACTTCTTTCAGCCAAATCATTTTTGGTATCTGTTTTATTTTTACCCTTATTGTTCAACGCATCTTTAATTGTTGCCAAAAGCTTTTCATTATGCCATGGCTTCACCACAAAATCTGCTGCGCCTTCTTTTAACGATCGTACTGCAAGATCAATATCGCCATAGGCAGTTATCATAATAACGCAGGCATTGGGCTTAAACTCCTTTATTTTATTAAGCCAGTAAATACCTTCGTTGCCGGTGTTGATAGAACTGTTGAAATTCATATCCAGTAAAATGAGATCGAATGATTGTTTAGCTAAAAGTGACCTTATATTTTCAGGATTTTTTTCTGTAAGAACTTCCTTCACTTCTGTTTTCAATAAAAGTCTTACTGCCGTCAATACATCAGGATCATCATCTATAATTAATATGCATGAATTTTTAAGCAGCATTGTTTGAACGGAGATTTAATTGTCTGAACCGGGATTAATGAGATTTATGTCGATTAGTGAGATTAAAAAATTTAATCAATTTATCTGTTTACGAAATTTGTACCATTCTTTTTAAATCAGATTTCCTTTTTAGAATCAAAATCCTAAAAATCATATGCCTCATAAAAATCACCGTTAAGATATACTTCCAAAGTTTAAATATAATCTTCACATTTATTTACAAAGATTAAAACTCAAGGCAAATTCTTTTTCCAATACCTCAACAATTCCTAAAATCTCAGTTCCATCAGTGTATCAAAAGCGTACACATATTGTAATACTTTCAAACACTTTTTTAATACTACTAATCCCTAAGTATCTGAAAACCAGTTTTCTTAAGAAGTGGCATACTGTTATGTGTCCTTATAGAAATTATTTGAACTTTAAATATTAACAGTGGACAGAGTTATCGCAAAAAAGAAATGGAGTAAAAAAAGATTACTAACCATTGGTGGAATTACAGCAGTGGTATTGCTGATAGTTTCAAGTTATTATTTCACTTCCGGCAAAAGCCGTTTAAATGTAGATACAGAGCGCATCACTATAAGTGAAATTAAAAAAGGGCCTTTTAAAGAATTCATTCCTGTAAATGGTATCGTTCTTCCGGTAACTACTATTTATTTAGATGCAATTGAAGGCGGCCGGGTGGAAGAAAAATATGTGGATGATGGAGCGATGATGAAAAAAGGGCAGCCGATTCTGCGCCTTAGTAATACTGATCTTGAGCTGAGCCTTGTAAACCAGGAAACATCTGTATTTAATCTTCTTACACAAATGCAGATATCACGCAATGCGGCACAGCAAAATACTGTTGGCAAACTAACACAATATACAGATGCAGATAATGCTTTAAAAGAAGCTGAGCGTGTTTATAATTTAGATAAAAGATTGTACGATCAAAAAGCAATAGGCTCACAGGAATTTAAACAGGCAGAAAATAATTATAATTATCAGTCGCAAAAGAAAAAGCTTGCAGACAAAGTTTTAAAACAGGATTCTTCTTCTACAAAACTTGAGCTTAACCAGGCAGGTCAATCTTACGAGCGTACACAAAATGCCTTACAGGTTATGCGCAAAAAAGTTGGTGATTTGATTGTGCGTGCGCCTGTTGACGGGCAACTAACATCGCTTGATGCAGAGATAGGACAATCAAAAAATAAAGGTGAAAGGTTAGGCCAGATTGATGTGCTTTCAGGATTTAAAGTAAGAGTTGATATTGATGAACATTACATCTCAAGAATTTTTAACGACCTCGTTGGTGATTTTACGCTTGCTGATAAAACTTATAAACTTAAAATAAAGAAAATTTTTACACAGGTAACAAATGGCCGCTTCCAGGTAGATATGGCATTTGTAGATGCAGTTCCGCCGGGCATAAGACGCGGACAAACATTACAGATTGGTCTTGCATTAAGTGATGAAACCCAGGCTGTGCTTGTACCTAAGGGCGGCTTCTTCCAGGCAACGGGTGGTAACTGGATATTTAAAGTAAGCGAAAACGGAAATACAGCTTACAAAACTGACATACAATTAGGCCGTCAAAATCCGGATTATTACGAAGTATTAAGCGGATTAAAACCAGGTGATAAAGTAGTAACATCAAGCTATGAAAATTACGGAAATATGCAGGAATTGGTGTTGAAGAAAGAATGAGGTATGAGGTATGTATGAGGTATCAGGTATGAGGAGTCAGGTATCAGGTGGGTAAGTTTTTATTAAATGCATAGATCATTTTTCGGATTTCGATTAATTCATCTTGGAGTTCTTTACAGGAAGTTTCAGGAATGTATTGCAAGTCTTTGCAAAGAATTAATTGGTATTCTAATTCTGATGAAGATCCGGTTGCGATAACTAAAAAACGTTTCATTTCAGGATTAGAATTTCGCCCACAACCTTCTGCTATATTGGTTGGAATGGATGAAGAAGAACGACGCATTTGTGAAGTGATACCAAACATTTCATCTTTTGGAAAGTTTTTGGTGATTGAATAAATTTTTAAAGTTAATAAATGACTTCTTTGCCAAATAGTAAGCTCTTGAAAATTTCTCATGATGAATAATTTAAGAAGGATGAATAAATATGAACCTGATACCTCTAACCTGATACCTCAAACCTAACCAACTGTTATGAAAAAGAATCTTTTATTCCGATTGCTTTTAATCACAATTTTATGCCTGGCCTCATTGGTTAACAATAGCGGAACTGCTGCCTGTAGGCTAGTTTCAAATTGTATCTCAAAAAGTGAATTGATAGATGCTGAAACAAAGTTAGTTATCAGTACAGCCAGAAACTTGGAAACTTGTTATAAATCTGACGCTTTTTTCATAAAAATTTAAAACCATCAGGAATGTATCATGTACCTGATACCTGATACCTGATACCTCATACCTGATACCTAAACAAAAACACAATGATAAAAATTTCTGAATTAGAAAAAATTTACAGAACTGAAGATGTTGAAACAGTGGCATTGAATAAATTATCCTTTGAAGTAAATGATGGAGAATTTGTTGCCGTAATGGGCCCTTCCGGATGTGGTAAATCAACGTTGCTGAATATCGTGGGATTATTAGATGATCCTGATAGCGGCAGCTTTATTTTTAATGGTATTGAAGTAGCTGATTTCAATGAACGAAAAAGGGCTGATCTGCGCAAAAAAAATATCGGCTTTGTATTTCAAAGCTTTAATCTTATTGATGAACTTACTGTATTTGAAAATGTTGAACTTCCGCTAATTTATCTTGGCGTAAAAGGCCCCGATAGAAAATCTAAAGTAGAAGCCGTGTTAGATAAAATGCAGATCATGCATCGCCGCAACCATTATCCACAGCAGCTTTCAGGCGGTCAGCAACAGCGTGTTGCAGTTGCAAGAGCGGTAGTAAATAACCCAAAACTAATTCTTGCAGATGAACCAACCGGAAATCTCGATTCATCAAATGGTAATGAGGTAATGCAATTGCTTACTGATCTTAATGAGAAAGGAACTACAATAATTATGGTAACACACAGTGAACATGATGCAAGATATAGCCATAGAATTATAAGAATGCTGGATGGGCAAACGGTTACGGAGAATATACTTGTATAAGCAGACATCAATATTGATAAACGTCTGTTACATCGTTTCTTAAGCTAATTGGCAACCGGTAACATTACACTTTGTACTTAAAATTAAACAATGATAAAAAATTATTTTAAGATCGCCTGGCGCAATCTTATTAAGAACAAAGTGTATTCAACCATAAATATACTTGGCCTTGCAACTGGTATGGCTGTTGCAATGTTGATCGCTTTATGGATTTGGGATGAGGTTACGTTTGATGAATACCACACCAACCATCACCAGCTGGCGCAGTTAATGACAACTTTTATAGGTGATGATGGTGACAAGCAAACGGCTACTGCCATTGCTATTCCCATTGCACAGGAATTGCGTACGAAATATGGAAGTGATTTTAAAAACGTATCATTGGCCTCCTGGAATTTTGGCCACACGCTCTCTGCAGGCGAAACAAAAATTACCGGCCAGGGCATGTGGGTTGAACCGAATTTTCCTTCTATGTTTTCTTTAAAAATATTAAAAGGGAATATTAATGCGCTAAGCGATCCTTCATCTGTTTTATTAAGCGCAACAATTGCAAAAGCTTTATTCGGCAACGCAGACGCAATGAACAAAACCATTAAGCTTGATAATAAAAACGATTTTAAAGTTGCCGGTGTTTATGAAGATTTTCCACGCAATACCACTCTATACGATGCTAAATTATTTTTACCATGGGCAAAATATCTTACCACTGAAAACTGGTTAAAAGATGCACAAACACAATGGGATAATCATTCTTTCCAGGCATATGCAGAAGTAAATAAAAATGGGAGCATTGCCAACATTTCAGATAAAATAAAAATGGCTGCCATGGTACATAAAAATGGGGCTACTGAAGGTAAAGAAGAATTGGTGCTGCAGCCAATGGATAAATGGCGTTTATACAGCGATTTTAAAAATGGAAAAGCAACCAGCGGCCGGATACAGTTTGTATGGCTGTTTACCATAATCGGCATTTTTGTTTTACTACTCGCCTGTATCAACTTTATGAACCTTTCCACCGCAAGGAGTGAAAAGCGTGCAAAGGAAGTGGGCATTCGCAAAACCGTAGGATCCTTGCGCAGTCAACTGATCGGGCAGTTTTTAAGCGAATCAGTGTTAGTTGCTTTCGTATCTTTTATATTAGCCGTAATTCTTGTGATATTATTAATGCCGCTGTTTAACAAGCTTGCAGATAAGAGCATTGGGCTGCCGTGGGGTAACCTGATATTCTGGTTACTGGCCTTGCTGTTTACTTTATTAACAGGGCTCGTGTCGGGCAGCTACCCTGCATTCTATCTTTCTAAATTTGAACCTATAAAAGTTTTAAAAGGAACATTCCGTATTGGCAGGTTTGCATCATTGCCACGCAAAGTATTGGTAGTGGTTCAGTTTACTTTTTCAATTGCATTAATAATAGGAACTATCATTGTTTTTAAACAAATTCAATTTGCAAAAAACAGGCCTGCTAATTATAGCAAAGAAGGATTGATAACCATACCAATGACAACGCCTGATTTGTATGGGCATTATGAAGCTTTACGCGGAGATTTACAGTCAACCGGTGTTGTAAGCAACATGGCAGAATCATCAAGCCCCACGACAGACCTGTATTCAAACCAGATTGGGTTTAACTGGCAGGGAAAAGATCCGGGTACTTTACCGGCATTTGGAACTATTTGGGTAACCACAGATTTTGGTAAAACCATCGGCTGGAAAATAAAGGAAGGAAGAGATTTTTCCAAAGCCTTTGCCACAGACAGTTTGGGAATGATATTGAACGAAGCCGCTGTAAAGTTAGTAGCCATGAAGCAGGATATTGTCGGGCAAACAATACAGTTTAATGATAAAAATTACAAAGTTGTTGGTGTAATAAAAGACATGATAATGCAATCACCTTACCAGCCTGTTCAGCCAACTATTTTTATGTACGACCAGTACAATGTAAGCATAGTTACAGTGGCTATTAAACCTGGCGTTCCTGTGCATGATGCACTGGGTAAAATTGAAGCAATATTTAAAAAATACAATCCGGGTGCACCATTCGATTACACGTTTAATGATGAAGAATACTCGAAGAAATTTTCTGATGAGCAACGCATTGGCAACCTCGCCACCTTCTTTACTGTATTAGCCATTTTCATTTCGTGCCTTGGGTTGTTTGGGCTTGCATCGTTTGTAGCAGAGCAGCGCAAAAAAGAAATTGGTGTGCGAAAAGTATTAGGCGCTACAGTATTTAATCTTTGGCAGATGCTGTCAAAAGAATTTGCCATATTAGTAATTATTTCATGTGCTATTTCTATACCGCTTGCGTGGTATTACCTGCACCAGTGGCTGCAGGGCTATCAATACCGAACTAAAATTTCAGTATGGATATTTATTTTTTCTTGTTGCGGTGCATTGCTGATAACAGTGCTTACGGTGAGCTTCCAGGCAATAAAAGCAGCAATAGCTAATCCCGTAAAGAGTTTGAGAACTGAATAATACTGTCTTAACCGTGATTAAGTGGATTACAAGATTAATATGATACGGAATTAAATCATAGGATTCGTATAAGCATAAAAATTAAGTAAGGTCATGTTCAAAAATTATTTAAAAATCGCCTGGAGAAATCTGACTAAACACAAACTGTTTTCTTTTATAAATATTTTTGGATTGGCGTCTGGAATGACAGTTTGTATGTTGGCGATGATAAAAATAAAAGATGCCTATGATTATGACACTTTTCATCCCAACTCTTACAGAAGCTATCGTATCATTACTAATTTAACCCAAAAAAACGGGGAGCATTTCTTGTGCGCAAGCTCTCCTCTCCCTTTAGCTGCTTATTTAAAAAATAATTACAATGTGATAAATAAAAGCAGCAGTGTTGCCTTCTTTCGGTCTGAAGTAACAGTTGATGACAAAAAACTATCTGCAAAAGAAGCTTTTGTGGGTGCAGACTTTTATACAATTTTTGGCTTCACATTAATTTCCGGCTCCCCTGCAACAAGACCTCAAACAGTTGTATTAACCAGCGAAACCGCCCAACGATTTTTTGGAAAACAAAATCCTATCGGGAGAACCATTACTATCGGTAAGTCTGTTAGTTTCATAGTAACCGGTATTCTTGGTAAACCACCCTTTCCTTCGCATCTAAAGTTTGATATACTCGCTTCTTCATCTGCTATTCCACTTTTACAGGAAGATAAATCAAATCAGGAATGGAGTGACGAAAGTGCAGCTTATACCTATGTACAACTTAAAGCCGGGGCATCGAAAGAAACTTTAGAGAACGTGTTAAAGAATGTAACCAAACAGGTAAACACCATGATCTTGCCTTCAGGTAAAAGCTTTGTTTTCGACAATCAATCTTTAGATAAAATTTCTCCCGGCACTAAGCCAATGTACAACACGGCTTGGACTGATGTTCCCATCCTTCCTAATCTTATTGTATTCGGCCTGATTGGTTTTTCTATACTTTTGCTGGCATTCTTTAACTATGTTAATCTCACATTAGCACGTTCGCTTGACAGAGCCCGTGAAGTCGGCATCAGGAAAGTGGCCGGCGCTTTAAGACAACATCTTATACTGCAATATTTGAGCGAATCTGTATTAGTTGCAATATTTGCATTCTGCCTTGCATATTTTGAGTTAAAATTAATCAGCAATCTGCCATCTGTCAATCGTATTATCGGCGGAGCTTCGCAGGATGCAACATTATGGGTATATTTTATTGTGTTTACAATACTTACAGGCTTGTTTGCAGGATGGATACCTGCAAAAGTACTTTCTGCCTTTCAGCCTGTTCGTGTTTTAAAAGCAAAGTTTAATACCAGGTTATTTGGTGGAGTTGGTTTAAGAAAAACACTCACGGTAATGCAATTTGCAACATCTCTTATTGCGATTGTAACGCTGTCAGTGTTTTACAGGCAATCAGTATATATGGCTACTACTGATTATGGCTTTAAGCGGGAACGAATACTGAATATCACATTACCAGAACATTCTTATGAAAAGACTGCAACAGCGCTTTCTGCTGCACCAGGTATTGAAGAGGTTTCGGGCACATCAGACTTATTAGGTTTTTTCGGTGGAGACAGCAGATTTATTAAGCGTGAAAAGGTTAGCGATTCACTTCGTTCAGCATATTTTTCTGTAACCCCTTCTTTTATCGCAAACATGGGAATACAATTGGTTGCCGGAGAAAATTTACCGGCAGCTACTTTAGAAAAAGAAGCACATTTTGTGCTCATAAATGAAGAGGCTTGCCGTGCATTAAAATTCAAAGATCCTTTTGATGCTACAGGAAAACTTATTTGGTTAAATGACAGTACAAAATATATTGTTGCAGGTGTAGTAAAAGATTTTCATTATGCCAGTTTTTTACGCCCTATTGAACCAATGATGCTGATAAACAAGGCCGATGAATTTAGAACAATGAATCTCAAAGTTGCAAAGGGCGCAGAACAAACGATTATTGCTTCGCTAGAAAGCAGATGGAAAAAATTATATCCAAACCAACCATTCGAGGCTGATTGGTTTGATAAGCGATTATATGATCAGCACTTACATAAAGACGACCTGGTGTTCATTGGATTACTCACTTTTATGGCGCTTTCAATCGCTTGTCTTGGCCTTTTAAGTATGGTGATCTATACAACTAAAAATCGTGCAAAAGAAGTTGGCATCCGCAGGGTTCTGGGTGCTAAAGTCATGCAGATTATTGTTACAATATCAAAGGAATTTATAAGTCTTTTATTAATATCCGTTTGCATTGGTTTGCCTGTAGGATTTCTTGCAGGGAAGGAATTTTTACAACAATATGCTTATCGTATTCCTGTTAATTTCGGCATACTTGCAGGAAGTGCAGCAGCATTACTTTTTTTGGGAGGGCTAACAATCGGATTGCAAACTTATCGTACAGCAATAGCAAACCCTGTAAAGAGTTTGAGAACGGAATAAAATTAAAAAGTAAAACTTAAAAAGAGCGTGCACATTAAATAAGCAAGTATTAATTCATTAAAAAATTTCTATGCAAAAGTTGAAATATTATATTCTCATGCTTCTGTTTTTTGGTATTAAAACCACATTCTCTCAAACTACAACTACTGTAAATCATTTTGATAAAATTATAATAAGTCCGCATATAGAAGTAACGTTTATTGAAGGTGATGAAGAAAAAGTAACCATTGAAAAAAGCACTGTCGGTAATGAGAAAATAAATATTAAAGTAAATGATAAAACACTGCGTATTTATTTAGACGGTGCTAAAGAAGTTGATAAAACCGAAACAGTATATGAAAACGGGAATAAAGAAAAACGGTCTATTTATAAAGGAACTGTTATAACTGCAACAGTAACCTATAAGACACTTAAAGAGCTTTCTGTAAGGGGCGAAGAAACACAGGTATGCAAAAGTCTTCTGAAGGGTGATAAATTCAGGCTAAAAATTTATGGTGAATCTCACGTGTTCTTTAATGAAGTAAAACTTGGGGAACTTCAAACTACAATATACGGCGAAAGTGTTTTAGAGATCAAATCAGGATCAATAATAAATCAAAGGTATACAGCTTATGGAGAAAGTAAAATTAACAGCTTTGCTATCAGCTGTAATACGAGTAAAATAACAGCGTATGGTGAAGCCAATTTCCGGCTCAATGTTTCAGATGAAATAAGAATTACTGCATTCGGAGAAGCGAAATTGGAATATAAAGGAAACCCGAAAATTTCAAAAGGATTAAATATTGGAAAAGTTGAAATTGATAAAATTGATTAACAGTGGCCTGGTATTCATCTAACAATTGAGAATAAAGTTATATCATGATTAAGAATTATTTTAAAATCGCATGGCGAAACATCGTTCGTAATAAAGCATTTTCACTTATAAGCATACTTGGTCTTGCATTAGGACTTGCCTGCAGCCTGCTCATTTTTCTTTGGGTTCAGGATGAACGCAGCGTAGATTCTTTTCATAAAAACAGTAAACAGTTATTCCAGGTATATGAGCGAAATTATTTTGATGGAAAGGTAGATGCAAGTTATCCAACACAAGGTTTACTTGCAGAAGAACTGAAAAAAGTTGTACCTGAAATTCAATATGCCAGCGGGTTTGAATATGCCTCAGCGCAGGGTACACAAAACACATTTGAAGCCGGCAATAAAGTGAATAAAATGAGCGGCATGTTTGCAGGCGCAGATTTTTTTAGCATGTTCAGTTTTCATTTGTTGCAGGGAAAAGCTGTAACTGCTTTACGCAACCCGGCTTCTATTGCGGTTTCACGTAAAATGGCAGAGAATTTTTTTGGCAGCGCCGATAAAGCGATTGGTAAAACTATACAATTTGAAAATAAGGAAAACCTGCTGGTAACTGCCGTATTCGAAAACGTTTCTTCCAACTCATCAATCCAATTTGATTTTTTAAGATGCTGGCCGGATTTTGTTAAGCAAAATAATTGGGTGCATAATTGGGGAAACACTGATCCGCAAACTTTTATCCAGCTTCGTAAAGATGCTGATGCTGCTAAAGTGGAAGCCAAAATAAAAAACTTCATCTACAGTTATCACCCAAAAACACAAGGGTTAGTAACAGAATTGGCGCTGCAACCTTTTACAAAAAGATACCTGTACTCTAATTTTAAAAACGGCTATATTGATGGCGGTCGCATTGAGTATGTTCACCTGTTTAGCATTATTGCTGTTTTTATTCTACTTATTGCCTGTATCAACTTTATGAATCTTGCAACAGCGAGATCTGCACGCCGGGCAAAAGAAGTTGGCATCAGAAAAGTGATTGGTGCCATCCGTTCGTCGTTGATATCACAGTTTATTGGTGAAGCTATACTCATTGCCTTATTGTCTGTTGTTATTGCACTTGCGATAGTATTCATTGTGCTTCCTTCGTTCAATACGCTTACCGGCAAGCAATTGGCATTACCTTTTAATGAGCTTAATTTCTGGTTTATTGTTCTTGCACTGTTATTATTTACAGGCTTTATCTCGGGGAGTTACCCGGCTTTCTTTATGTCTTCATTCAAGCCGGTTAACGTTTTAAAGGGCAGGTTAAAATTTAGTTGGTCAAACATTTTTTTAAGAGAAGGATTAGTAGTATTTCAGTTTGCGCTTTCTGTTATGCTGATTATTGCAACAGTTGTAATTTATGAACAGATGCAATATGTGCGGCATAAAAATCTTGGCTATAACCGTGAGAACTTATTATACATTCCCATTGAAGGCGACCTGGTAAGCAAGTATAATGTGTTTAAAGAGGAAGCTGCAGGAAATTCATCTGTTGCCAATATTTCTAAAATGCGCAATTCACCAACTGTTATTGAGCATCATACCAATAGCATTAACTGGCCTCAAAAAGATCCGAACTTAAATGTATCGTTTGCTGATGGTGTGGTTGGATACGATTTTATAAAAACTATGGATGTGCAGTTGCTGGCAGGTCGTGATTTTTCAGAAGCATATAATGACTCAGCAAGCTTTATGTTGAATGAAACTGCTGTTAAAAAAATCGGGTTTACAAATCCTGTAGGGCAAACAATAACATGGGGCAATCACAAAGGAACCGTTATTGGTGTAATTAAAGACTTTCACTTTAATTCGTTACACACTGCAATTGAGCCTTTAATTATGAGGCTTGATGAAAACTGGAACTGGGGAACCATTCTTGTTCGTATTAAGGCAGGGCAAACACAACAGGTAATTTCATCGTTACAAGAAATCTGTAAAAAGCTTAATCCAAAATTTCCTTTTACTTACCAGTTCTCCGACCTTGAGTACCAAAAGCTTTATAAGAGTGAACAGGTGGTTAGCAAGCTGTCAAATCTTTTTGCTTTCCTCGCTATTTTTATTTCTTGTCTTGGCCTTTTTGGTCTTACCATGTTTACTGCAGAGCAGCGTAGTAAAGAGATTGGTATCCGCAAAGTGTTAGGCGCATCAGCACAAAGTATCCTTACTCTGTTAACAGGAAATTTTTTAAAGCCAATTGCCATTGCATTTTTAATCGCATTTCCTGTTGCCTGGTTTACTATGCAAAAATGGTTACAGGATTTTCAATACCGGATAACTATATCATGGTGGATGCTTGCACTGGCTGGTATCACTTCTATATTAATAGCATTGTTTACCATAAGTTTCCAGGCAGTAAAAGCTGCGCTTGCAAATCCAATAAAAAGTTTAAGAACAGAATAAATATCTGAATTATGATAATCTGCTTTGTAGGATTAATCATGATTTATAGAAAATAAAAAATCATTAATTCATCTAATCAAAAAAACAAAGTTTAGACAATGATTAAAAACAATTTGAAAATCGCCTGGCGAAGTTTATTAAAAAATAAATTTTATTCTGTTATCAATATCAGCGGGCTTGCAGTAGGCCTTGCCACAGGGATTATGTTATTATTATGGGTGCAGAATGAATTAAGCTTTGATAAGTTTCACAAAGATTATAAAAGCATTTACCAACTCAGTTCTCATTTTTTATCTAACGGAGAAAACGTAACATGGGATGGAGTTCCGGGCCCATTGGCAGTTTATGCAAAGTCTATTCCGGAGGTTCAATCTGTTGTAAGAATTCAAAGCGAATTTGATCAGATTCTATCAGATAAAAATAAGGACAAAATCTTTGATGGTAATGTAATTGCTTATGCAGAGAGCGGCTTCTTTTCTATGTTCAGCTTTCCTTTATTAAAAGGCAATACAGCCAATGTTTTTCCTGATGTTAATTCTGTTGTTCTTACAAAATCTTCGGCACACAAGCTTTTTGGAGAGTCTGATGCAATGGGTAAGATCGTCAGGTTTCATGGAAACTATTTTACGGTTACCGGTGTATTGCAAAACTTTCCTGAAAACTCATCTATCCGCTATGATGCTATATTTCCAATGAGCTTTTATGCACAGGAATTTACAAAAGGCGGCGGCAACGGCGACTGGAAAACAATTGATGAGGATGTGGGAAATTACTCTTTCAACACTTTTGTAAAGCTTCAGCCTGACACTGATCCTAATAAAACCGGGCAGGCATTTTCTGCTGCTTATAAAAAAGCAAGAAACGGTGAGAGTACTTCTACGTTTCAATTACAAAATCTTGGTGATATACATTTAATAAGTGCAGATGGCAATAATGCTGCTCTAACAATGGTGCAAATATTTATGCTGGTTGTTATTTTGCTATTGGCAATTGCAAGCATTAATTATGTAAATCTTTCAACAGCACGTTCTTTAATCAGGGCAAAAGAAGTAAGCATCCGCAAAATTATCGGAGCAAAAAAACAGCAATTATTCTTCCAGTTTATCGTAGAAACTATCTTGCTGTTTTGCATTGCAACTGTGATGGCGATTGTTTTAATATTTTTATTAATGCCGCTTTACAATACCATTTCCGGCAAAACATTAAGTTTTAATTTGACAGGTATAAATGTGTGGAAAGCAGCAGGGCTGGCTATCCTGGGCACATTGATCGCATCAGCAATTTATCCTGCAATCTTATTATCATCATTTAAACCTATTGAATCTTTAAAAGGAAAAGTATCCTCAGGTATTGGTATTGCTTCGTTTAGAAAAGCGTTGGTTGTTTTTCAATTTGCCATATCTGTTATCCTGTTGGTTTGCACAATAACAATGAGCAGCCAAATGAATTTTATAAAAAGCAAAGACCTTGGCTATGATAAAAGTTATGTTTTTGCTGTTCCCTTAACACCGGAAGTAGTAGATCATCTTGATGCTGTAAAAACAGAGTTAAAAAAACAGCCGGGCATTTTTAATGTCTCTACGTCTGATGCCTACTATATTTCTAATATCAGCAGTTCAACAGGCGATATTGATTGGGCAGGTAAACCTCCAAAAAGCAACATGATAATCACCCAGGTTTTAATAGATAAGGATTTTATACCAACCATGAAAATGCAATTTAGTGAAGGGAACAATTTTTTTGGTATGCCTGCTGACAGTACTCATTATATTCTAAATGAAACAGCCGTGAAAGCTATGGGTTTAAAAGCGCCATATGTAGGACAGGAAATAGGCTTTCACAGTTGGAAAGGTACTATCATAGGCGTTTTAAAAGATTTTAATTTTAAATCTTTAAAAGAAAAAATTTCCCCATTAATTTTTTTTACAACCCGGTGGAAGCCGAATATAATGTATGTGCGCACAACTGCAGGCAACGCACAGCAAGCTATTGCTGCTGTAGAAAAACAATACAAAAAATATGCAGGCGATATTCCTTTCAGCTATAATTTTTTAGATAAAAGCTTTGAAGCGCAATACAAATCTGATCAGCGTGCAGGAACATTATTTAATGTGTTTGCAGGCATTGCCATTTTCATTTCATGTTTAGGATTATTCGGTTTGGCCACTTATACAGCGCAGGTAAAAACGAAAGAAATCGGCATACGAAAAGTGTTAGGCGCAAGTGTTAGCGGCATTATAAAACTAATAAGTAAAGATTTTTTAAAGCTGGTGATTATCGCCATTATAATTGCAACACCTGTCGCCTGGCTTTCAATGAATAAATGGCTGCAGGGGTTTGCATATCGCATAAATATTTCATGGTGGATTTTTGTTTTGGCAGGAATGATAGCAACGTTTATTGCACTGTTCACAATAAGTTTCCAGGCAATAAAAGCAGCAATAGCAAACCCGGTAAAGAGCTTAAGAAGTGAATAATGATTTGGCAAATGGCAATTTGAGAATTTGAAATTATGTTGGGCCTATAACTTAAAATGTACAACTTAAAATTTTTCTATGTTTAAAAACTATTTTAAAATCGCATGGCGGAGTTTACTAAAAAATAAATTTTATACTATTATAAATATCAGCGGCCTGGCTGTTGGTTTGGCAACAGGAATTATGTTGCTGCTATGGGTACAAAATGAACTGAGCTTTGATAAGTTTAATAAAGATTATAAAAATATTTATCAGCTAAGCGCACATTTTAAATCTAATGGTGAAGAGCAAACATTGAATGGAGTGCCGGGGCCCCTTGCAGTTTTGAGTAACCAAATACCTGAAGTAAAAAAAGTAGTAAGAATAAATGAAGTATCAGAAAAAGTATTATTTAAATATCAGGATAAAAAATTTGAAGAATCGAAAATTGCTTTTGCAGATTCCACTTTCTTTTCCGTTTTTGATTTTAAACTGTTACAAGGAAATGCTTTAAAACCTTTTCCAAACCCCAATTCCATTATTATTAGTTCTTCAGAAGCAAAAAAATATTTTAATAAAACGAATGCAGTAGGAAAGGTTTTATCAACAAAAGATTACGGAACCTTTACTGTAAGCGGAATAATACAAGATTTTCCGCAAAATTCAAGTATACGATACGATATGCTGCTGCCAATGAATCTGTATGCAGCTATGTTTACCGGGCAAGGCGGCAATGGAAATTGGAAAACAATTGATGAAGATTTAGGTGATTACTCTTTCAACACGTTTGTAAAACTTGAACCTGGTGCAAATGGTGTAAAGACCGGACAGGCATTCTCTGCTGCTTATAAAAAAGGGAGAAACGGCGATAGTGATGCTTCTTTTCAATTACAAAACCTTGCTGATATCCATTTGATAAGCGCAGATGGTAATACCGCTGCTTTAAGAATGGTGCAAATATTTATGCTTGTAGTTGTTTTGTTACTCGTAATTGCAAGCATCAATTATGTAAATCTTTCAACAGCACGTTCATTAATAAGAGCAAAAGAAGTAAGCATCCGCAAAATTATCGGTGCAAAAAAACAACAGCTATTTTTCCAGTTTATTGTTGAAACATTCCTTCTGTTTTGCTTTGCAACCATAGTGGCGATCGTTTTAATATTCCTGCTGATGCCGCTCTACAACAGCATTTCAGGCAAAACATTAGCATTTAATTTATCAGATATAAACGTATTGAAGGTTGTGGGATTGGCAATTTTGGGAACGTTAATAGCATCAGGAATTTATCCTGCGATTTTACTATCATCATTTAAACCGATCGAATCTTTAAAAGGGAAAATCTCTGCAGGTATTGGCATTGCTTCCTTTAGAAAAGCGCTCGTTGTTTTTCAATTTTCCATTTCTGTTATCCTTCTTGTTTGCACAATAATAATGAGCAGCCAAATGAATTTTATAAAAAAGAAAAATTTGGGTTACGATAAAAGTTATGTTTTTTCTGTGCCGCTAACGCAGGAAGTGACAGAACATTTAGATGCCGTAAAAACAGAACTAAAAAAGGAAGCCGGCATATTAAATGTCTCTATTAGTGATGCAGATGATATCTCCAACATTGGCAGCTCAACAAGTGATATTTATTGGGAAGGCAAACTTTCAAAAAGCAACATGATGATTACCCAGGTTTTAGCCGAAAAAGATTTTATTGCAACCATGAAAATGCAATTGTTGGAAGGAGATGATTTTTCAGGCACGCCTGCTGATAGCAATCATTACATTCTTAATGAAACTGCTGTTAAACAAATGGAGTTAAAATCGCCGTATGTTGGCCAGGAGATAGGTTTCCATAGTTGGAAAGGAACTATTATAGGTGTGGTAAAAGATTTCAATTTTAGATCATTAAGAGAAAAAATATCACCGCTTATCTTCTTTACCCTGCGTTGGAAGCCGAATACATTATATGTGCGCACAACAGCCGCAAATGCACAGCAAGCTATTGCTGCTGCAGAAAAACAATACAAAAAATATGCAGGCGATATTCCTTTCAGCTATAATTTTTTA
>CAXSDW010000027.1:0-7704 GCA_964236235.1 uncultured Chitinophagaceae bacterium | reverse complement strand
CCAGGCAATAAAAGCAGCAATAGCAAACCCGGTAAAGAGCTTAAGAAGTGAATAAAACAAATTGTATGCTTAAAAATTATTTTAAAACAACTATGCGCAATCTTTGGAAAAACAAAGGTTATAGTTTTCTCAACATCGCTGGTCTGGCAATCGGTATTGCATGCGCCGGCTTAATCTTTTTATGGGTGAAAGATGAAGTGGGTTATGATGCATTCAATACAAAAAAAGACAACTTATATTTTGTACGAGAGAACCAGAAGTATGATACCTATACAGCGACCTTTGGTTCTACACCCGGCGTGATGGGACCTGCTATTAAATCTGAGATACCGGGTGTAGCTAATACCTGCAGGGTTTATGATGATGATGCAACGCTTTTTTCTGTTGGTGATAAAACAATGTATGCAGCCGGTATTTATACCGAGCAATCGCTGTTCACCATGTTTACGTTACCATTTGTAGAAGGTAATGCAAACGCCGTTTTTGCACAGCGTTATTCCTTAGTTATAACAGAAAGCACAGCAAAGAAATTTTTTGGTAATGAGAAAAATGTGATAGGTAAAACTGTACGTGTCGGTAATAAACAGGATTATGTAGTAACCGGCGTAGTGAAAGATGTTCCCAAAAATTCTTCTTTACAGTTTGAATGGGCAGCTCCTTTTGAAATAATTTATGATCAAAGTGACTGGCTGCATACATGGGGAAATAATTCACTTAGTACTTATGTTGAATTGAAGCCTGGTGCAGATGTTAAGGCTGTAAACAAGATACTGTATGATTTTATCCAGAAAAGAGAGCCACAATCTATAGCCCGTCCGTTCCTGTGGAACATGAGCCAGTGGCACTTATACGATCAGTTTGAAAATGGTGTGGCAACCGGCGGCGGACAAATAGAATATGTTCGTTTGTTTTCAATTATTGCATGGATCATACTGTTTATTGCCTGCATAAATTTTATGAATCTCTCAACAGCAAGAAGTGAAAAGCGTGCAAGAGAAGTGGGCGTTCGCAAAGTGCTTGGTGCAGGAAAAAAGAGATTGATTATCCAATTTATTGGTGAGGCAATGCTAATGTCAATGATCGCCGCAGTTATAGCCATCCTTATTATTTCATTGTGTCTGCCTGCATTTAACATGCTTGTGCAAAAACAACTTGATCTTGGTTTAACCAATCCCACTCATGTTATTACTATTGTACTGATTGCCACAATATGCGGGCTTACTGCAGGCAGTTATCCTGCTTTTTATTTATCTTCTTTTAACCCGGTCTTTGTTTTAAAAGGGGTAAAACTAAAAAACGGGAGCGCTGCATTTATCCGCAAAGGCTTAGTGGTGCTTCAATTCGCCATTTCAATTGTGCTAATCATCAGCACCGTTACCATTTATCAGCAAATACAACATGTAAAGAACAGGCAGTTGGGGTTTGATAAAAATAACCTTGTAGAAGCAGATGCACAGGGTGAAGTAGCAAAATACTTTCCTTCTCTCAAACAGGATCTGTTGAACACCGGCGTAGTTGAAAATGTTGCATTATCTGATCATACAACGCTTTACAGCGGTAACAATACCGGCGGCTTAACATGGGAGGGGAAAAATACAAGTGCTCAAATTCTTATTTCAACGAGATATGTAACCCCGGAGTTTATGAAGACTTCTGACATTAAATTATTGCAGGGAAGAGATTTTGAAGCAAGCGATTCGGTGGACAGTAAAAAATTAAACGTTCTTATTACACAATCGTTTGAAAAGCTAATGGGCAGAACAAGCGCCATCGGTAAAATTTTGCGCTATGATGGTGATACAAGCGGTACCACCGCAACCGTTGTAGGCGTTGTGCATGATTATATGTATGGCAATATGTATGGCAAGCCGGATCCTGTGTTGTTTGTATGCACATCTCCTTTGCATACAAACAAAATGTATTTGCGCATTAAGCCACAACGCGATATGGAGGAGGCTTTGGCAAAGATCGAAACAGTGATAAAGAAGAATAATCCTGCATACCCTTTTGAATACAAATTTGTAGACGACCAGTTCAATAGAATGTTTACAAGCGAAATGCTGATCAGTAAGCTATCCCGTTTATTTGCTGCACTTGCTATCATCATTTCATGTCTTGGATTATTTGGGCTTGCAGCTTATACAGCAGAACGCCGAACAAAAGAGATTGGTATTAGAAAAGTATTAGGCTCAAGCGTCACCGGCATTGCAGCATTACTTTCAAAAGAGTTTCTAAAGCTTGTAAGCATATCCTGCATAGTTGCTTTTCCGGTAGCATGGTGGATGATGCATAACTGGCTACAAGGCTATGATTACAGGATAGCAATAAGCTGGTGGATATTTATTACAGCAGGATTGGTTGCAATTTTAATCGCTTTGGTTACCATAAGTTTCCAGGCAATAAAAGCAGCACTTGCAAATCCTGTAAAAAGTTTGAGAACGGAGTAATTGTCTGAACCATAATTTATGTGATTTGTGAGATTAACAGGATTTTGAAGAAAACATAATTGCAAAACCTAAAGAGGTTTAAGAACCGAATAAAAAGTTTTACTAATGATAAAAAACCTGCTCCTGATTGCCCTGCGCAATTTTAAAAAAGATAAATGGTATAGCCTGTTAAATATTTTAGGACTTACAATTGGAATTACATTCAGTCTTTTCCTTATTTTTTATATTGAAGATGAATTAAGTTATGACCGCTATCATGAAAAGGCAGACCGTATTTTCAGGATAGTTTCTTATATACAGGAGAAAGATAAAAACACTGACTGGGCCATAACACAGATGCCTCTTGGCCCAACGTTGAAAAAAGATTATCCTGAAGTAGAGGAAATGGTAAGGCTGCAAAGCAGAGAAAGGACATTGTTTAAAAATGGTGATAACAATTTTTATGAAACTAAAATTTATTATGCAGACAGTACCATATTTAGTGTGTTTACTCACAAGTTTTTTGAAGGCAGCCCTGCCTCTGCATTAAATGGACCAAATACAATAGTTCTTACAAAATCTCTTGCTGACAAATATTTTGGAAGAAACACAAGCGCTGTTGGAAAGACTTTACGCACCGTGTATGATGTATATAAAGTGAGTGCCGTAATTGGAGACGTGCCTAAAAATTCACATATTCGTTATGACATGCTGATATCTATGTCATCATTGTTAAAAGGCCCAAACCAGGAGAATCTGTCCAACTGGGGCAACTTTAATAATTTCACTTATGTGCTGCTAAAGCCCGGTACCAGTGCAGCTTCTTTCAATAAAAAATTAGCGCCGATGTATGATAAATATATGGCGCCGATCTTTGCAAAGTTTAACGTAAAAATCCATTATGATGTACAGCCTGTCACGGCTATTCATTTGCATTCAAACTTAGAGCAGGAGCCGGAAGAACTTGGCAGTATGTCGTATATCTGGATATTTTCTGCTGTTGCATTTTTTATGTTGCTGATCGCCTGTATCAATTATATGAATCTCACCACGGCAAGGTCTGCAAGAAGGGCAAAAGAGATCGGGATACGTAAAGTAACAGGCTCTACAAAAAAACAATTAGTGCTGCAATTTCTTAGCGAGTCATTGCTTACTGCTTTCGTTGCTGTGTTATTAAGTGTTTTACTGATGCTGTTGTTATTACCATTTTTCAATTCTGTTTCGGGCAAAATATTTACATGGTATACCGTACTTCAGCCATCAAACATTTTATTGTTGTTCTGCATCATTTTATTTACCGGTTTGCTTGGGGGCAGTTATCCTGCATTTTATCTTTCATCATTTAATCCTGTGAGTGTATTAAAAGGCGCTCTTTCAAAAGCATCAGGCAATGTAAACCTGCGCCGCACATTAGTTGTATTGCAGTTTTCTATTTCAATGATCATGCTTATATGTACCTGGGTGGTGTACTCACAACTTTCTTATTTGCAAAAAAAAGATCTTGGGTTTAATAAGGATGAGGTGATGACAGTAACAATAAATACCGGCGAAGATGAACGCCCAAAGATATCTGCAATGAATAATGAGTTCAGGAGCCTGTCAGGAATAAAAGAAGTTGGCACTGGTAATTCTTACCCGGGAAGCCCAAACCTCAACCTAAACCTTTTTCATATTCAAACCAATACGGGCTATGTTGATAAAGGAATCGAATGTTATGCAATTGATGAACATTACCTCAATGCACTTAATATCCCGGTAGTGAAAGGAAGAAATTTTTTAAACCTTGCTGACACACTTCACAGCATTTTAGTAAACGAGGCAATGGTTAAGCATTTTGGATGGAATGAGCCTCTCGGGAAGCGGGTAAAATTTCCCGGCGATACCTCATCGAATTATTTAGAAGTTGTTGGTGTTGTAAAAGACTTTAACCAAAAATCATTATACAATCCCATTGCGCCGTTACTTTTATTTTATGGGCCCAATTCCAATATAATTCAGGTAAAAATGAGCGCCGGTGATATCAGCACCAACATTGCAAAAGTAGAAGGCAGCTGGAAAAAATTTTTTCCGCAATTACCTTTTGAGTATAAATTTTTAGATGAAGATTTTAATTCGCAATACTCAGCCGATCAGAAAAGGGGGAAAATATTTGCAGCATTTTCTATACTTACTATTATCATTACCTGCCTCGGCTTATTAGGTCTTACTGCATTTACTACGCAGCAAAAACAAAAGGAGATTAGTATACGAAGAGTAATGGGAGCCACAATACTCCAGGTAGTTGGCATGATCACTAAAAGCTATCTGTGGCTGGCCCTTATTGCAGCTGTTATTGCCTTTCCTGTTGCGTGGTACTTTATGCATAAGTGGTTAAATATTTTTCCATACAATCCAGGTTTATCAGTTGTTCCATTTATAGTATCTGCTTTTATAATTGTGCTTACGGCATCTTTAACAGCCATGTATCACTCTGCAAAAGCGGCATTAGCAAATCCTTCTAAAAGTTTACGGACCGAATAAATTTAGAGTCTATGATAATGAATTATTTCAAAACCGCATGGCGCAATTTGATGAAGAACAAAGCCTTTTCTTTAATCAACATTGCCGGCTTATCAATTGGTATGGCTGCCTGCTTGCTGATCTTGCAATACGTAAGCTTCCAGTTAAGCTTTGACCAATTCAATAAAAATGCCGCGGATATTTACAGGGTTGTTAATGACCGTTATCAAAATGGAAAACTGATACAACATGGTACCATTACTTATTCTGCAATTGGCAAAGCGATGCAGGATGATTATCCTGAAGTTATAGATCATGCCCGTGTTATGCCGTTTGGTAAATCAATTATCAGCTATAACAACAAACGCATGAGTGAAGAAGATGTAATTGCAGTTGATAATTCATTCATAAAAATGTTCTCGTATCCCATGATCGTTGGAGATAAAGAAACTGCTTTACAACAGCCTTATACGGCAATGCTTTCAGAGACTTCGGCTCGACGGATATTTAAAGTGAGTGATAACAATTTCACACAATTAATTGGTAAAACAATTACCATGGGAACCGATTCAATGCCATATAAGATAACCGCAGTTTGTAAAGATGTCCCTGAAAATTCACATTTGTCTTTTAATATCCTTGCTTCATATGCAACAATTCTTTCCGGCCCCAATCCATACAAGCAAGCTGATTATGATTTTACAGATTCAGATTTCTGGCATTATATACAGTTGAAGCATGGAGCAGATTATAAAGCTCTGGAAGCAAAACTTTCAGCATTTAGTGAACGGCATTTCCAGGGTAACAAAGTTTCAGGAAGCGTTGAAAAGTTTTACCTGCAGCCACTTTCAAAAGCGCATCTTTATTCCGATTTTGAATATGAGATTGGTAACATTAGCAGTGCAACCGTTGTTTGGGGATTGCTGATAATTGCTGGTTTAATAATTATTATGGCCTGGGTAAATTATATAAATCTGGCCACTGCAAAATCTTTAGAAAGAGCTAAGGAAGTAGGAATAAGAAAGGTTTCCGGTGCAACAAGGTCACAACTGGTCGGGCAATTTCTTACCGAATCTTTTATAATAAATATTGTTGCATTGATGATTGCAGTATTGCTTATAATGCTTTTTCAAAATAGTTTTAATACTCTTATACAGCACCAGCTTTCATTGTCATATTTATTTGTGAAAGGATTAAGTGGGTACAATATAACTGTTGCTTTATTAACTCTGATTGCAGCAGGAATTCTTGTATCAGGTTTTTATCCTGCATTCGTATTATCATCATTCAAACCTATTCTTGTTTTAAAAGGAAAGTATACATCATCAGCCAAAGGAATTATTCTTCGTAAAGCTTTAGTGGTTGGGCAATTTGCTGTAACAGTTGCTTTAATAATAGGATCATTCGTAGTATATAAACAAATTAAATTTTTGAATGAACAAAGCCTGGGGATGGATATTTCGCAGATGCTGATTATAAAGCCACCCCAGCTTACTCAATATGATTCAACTTTTATAAACAGGGAAAATAGTTTTGCGGCCGAATTGAAAGCTATTCCCGATGTATTAGGCGCATCAGCGTCGAATAATGTACCGGGCAATGAACTGAACAGAGGATTTGATGTTCATCTTACCACAGATAGTTCTAACAATCATTATACAGTAAGACACATGGGCGTAGGTGAGGGCTTTATTGAATTGTATGGAATAAAAGTAAGAGCAGGCAGAAGTTTTGTTAGCACTGATTATAATGCTGACTTTAAAAAATTGCACAACATTATTGTTAACGAATCTGCAATTAAGCTTCTTGGTTTGTCTTCTGACCAGGCAGCTTTAGGAAAAGCAGTTACACTTTTTGGACACAATTGGGATGTTGTTGGAGTGATAGATGACTTTCATCAAAAATCTTTACGTTATCCTTTAGAACCTACTTTTCTTGTGCCTACATATGGTACATATAATCCTATTTCAATAAAAATAACTACCCGTGATTTATCAAAAACGATAACTGCAATAAGGGGAAAGTACAATGCTTTTTTTCCCGGCAATATGTTCGACTATTATTTTCTGAATGAAAAATTTAATGAACAATACAGTGATGATCATCTCTTCGGAAAAGTGTTTTCTATATTTGCAGGCTTTGCCATTTTTATAGCTTGTCTTGGCTTGATGGGCCTGTCATTGTTTGCAACAGCACAACGAACAAAAGAGATTGGCGTGCGGAAAGTATTAGGGGCAACCATCTCTAACATCATTGTGCTGTTGTCAAAAGATTTTATCAAACTTGTTATTGTAGCCATTATAATCGCATCGCCTGTTGCATGGTTTATCATGCATAACTGGCTGCAGGATTTTGCTTATCGTATCAATATCAGCTGGTGGATATTTTTGCTCGCCGGAATGCTTGCTGTATTAATTGCTTTGGTTACTATAAGCTTTCAATCTATAAAAGCAGCGATGTCAAATCCTGTTAAAAGTTTAAGAACAGAATAAATATCTGAACCATGATTAATAAGATTAAAAAGATTAACATGATTTAGATTAAAGAATTATAAGATCATTATACAAAAACAAAGTTTAGACAATGTTTAAAAATTATTTCAAAACAGCAATAAGAAAGTTTACCAAAAACAAGATTACTACACTTATCAATGTGCTTGGTCTTTCTATTGGTATAAGTGCTGCGCTCATTATTTTTATGGTTGTTATATATGATTTTAGCTTTGATAAATATGAGCCTGCTAAGGAAAGAATTTATCGCATAGTAACTGATGGCGATG
>CAXSDW010000026.1:0-36761 GCA_964236235.1 uncultured Chitinophagaceae bacterium | reverse complement strand
CGCCATCCGGGCCGCCAAAAGCAGTAAGCTTGTTGCGCATAAAGTGCCTGCTTCCGGCGCCACCATGCCCGCTTCTGCAGAAAATTTTTATCTGGTCAACAAAATTTGTTTTTTCCATTCTTTACAAAAGTTATTAAAGATTTTTAGCAAATGACATTGACACTTTTTGATATTGCAGAACAGGTCATCTTTAATAGGAAAAGTGCATCATTCTTTCAATCCTAGCTGATCCAGCACAAATGCATATTTTAATGCAGTTAGTTTTTGCCTCTCATACCTGCCCGATTCGCCTCCATGACCTGCGCCCATGTTAACTTTAAAAAGTACCGGATTTGTGCCAAGATTATTCTCTCTTACTTTTGCAACCCATTTTGCAGGTGAATAAAACGGAACCTGTGTATCATTTAATCCACCGGTAGCAAGGATTGCAGGATATTTTGCTTGTTTAACGTTATCCAAAGGAGACCATGTAAGCATATAATCATAATATTCTTTTTTATTAGGATCGCCCCACTGATCGTATTCCAAAGTAGTTAATGGAAGATCAGTATTATACATATCTGTGATTACGTCCATCCACGGAACCTCGGCAATAACGCCTTTAAAAAGATCAGGCTTCATGTTAATTACTGCGCCCATAAGCATGCCGCCGGCCGAACCTCCGTTAGCAAATAGTCTATCTTGAGACGTATATTTTTGGTTAACCAGGTTCTGGGCTGCATCAACAAAATCGGTAAATGTATTTTTCTTAAATAATAATCTTCCTTTCTCAAACCAATCTCGTCCCATTTCCTGTCCGCCGCGTATGTGAGCAATGGCATAAATAAATCCTCTGTCGAGCAGGCTTATTATTGAGTATGAGAAATATGGATCAGAGTTAGCCCCATAAGACCCATATGCATAGAGATATAATGGATTGCTTCCATCTTTCTTAAATTTATCTTTTCTATAAACTATTGATACGGGAACTTTAGTACCATCTCCCGAAGTAGACCAAATGCGTTTAGTTTCATACAGGCTGGCGTTAAAGTTGCCACCTACTTTTTGTTGCTTTAATAACTTTTTTTCGCCAGTTTTCAAGTTGTGTAAATATTCACTTGCCGGGGTGCTTAAAGAGGTAAAATAATAGCGGATACTGTCTGACGCATAATCATCCGTTGCCATGTACATACCTGCTACATAATCTTCCTGGCCAAAGTTTACTTTGTTCCATTTGTTTTTATTTCTATCAAAAAATTTAATTTCTGTAAGGCCATTTTCCTTTGTTTGAGCCACATAATAATTTTTTAAAACCTCTGCCCTTTGAAGATATTCTTTTGCATTATAAGGAATGACATCTTTCCAGTTTTTTACAGATGGATTTTTTATGGGTGCTGATACAAGTTTAAAATCTTTTGCATCTTTATTTGTATAAATATGAAATACATCACCTTCGTAATAATCCGTTGAATATTCTACTCCATCATGCCGCGGCTCAATTAGGGCGGGAGTTGCAGCCGGATCATCGGCATTTACATAACGGTCTTCTGTGGTATTAGTACTGGTACAGTGAATAAAGATATATTGGTTATTTTTCGATTTAGAAAGATTAATTGTATAGGTGCTGTCTTTTTCTATATAAATTTCTTTATCAGTGTTTGGGTCAGTTTCTGCAATATGTTTCATTATTTTATAAGGCCGCACTGTATTATCATTTAATACGTAATAGAGTGTTTTATTATCGTTGGCCCAGGCGTAATTTCCTGAGGTATTTGAAATTGTTTCTCTCGACAATTTATTGGTTGCAATATTTTTAATAAACAATGTTGAACGTCTGTCGCCGGAAGTATCTATGCCGTAAGCTAACTCGTTATTATCTTTACTTATCGTCCAGCCGCGTACAAGATAAATTTTATGATTTTTAGCTAATTGCGGAATATTAAGAAATATCTCTTCAGCGGCTGTAGCTGCGCCTTTTCTTCTTATAAGATATGGATATTGCTGGCCTTCTTCAAACCGATCGTAATACCAATAGCCATTACTTTTAGTTGGTAACGATTCATCTTTACCGGGAATACGTGCAACAATTTCATCGTATAATTTATGTTGAAGTGCATCTGTATGTTTCATATAATTTTCTACATAATTATTCTCTTCTTTTAAATGACTTATAACATTTGAGTCTGAAGGCGTGTTAAGCCAGTAATAATCATCTTTCCTTGTGTTCCCATGTTCAGAAAATATTTTTGTACCTTTTTTTGTAACCGGCGGTTGAATTGGCTGAGCTTTTATTTGCGGCAACAAATACAAAAAAGTGATTAAAATAAATAGTGATTTCATAAAGACGATTTAGGATATGAAAGCTAAGATTAAATTTATAAGCCCGTTTGTGTTAAATTTTTGTTTTGAAAGCACTCATTCACCTTTAAACACCGGAGATCTTTTTTCTAAAAAGGCTTTAATTCCTTCCTTAAAATCATTGGTTGCTGCTGCTTTTTGCTGAAAAGTGTCTTCAGCTTTTAACTGTTGTTCAAGATCGTTAGATAAAGATATATTTAATAGCTGCTTTGTATATGCAAGGGCTTGTGTTGGCATGTGGGCAAGGGTTTCAGCAATTCTCAATGATTCATTTTCAAATACGTCATCAGCAAAAACTTTATAGATCATTCCCATTTTTTCCGCTTCTGTGGAAGATACTTTATCGGCGAGCATCATTAAAGCGCCGGCTTTTTGAAAGCCAATTAATCTTGGTAAAAAAAATGTTCCGCCGCTATCAGGTACCAAGCCTATTTTACTAAAAGCCTGTATAAAAGTGGCAGATCCTTTAGCAACAACAACATCGCAACATAATGCAATGTTGGCACCTGCGCCAGCTGCAATTCCGTTTACTGCTGCGACTACAGGCTTATTTAAATCTCTTATTTTATTAATGATAGGATTATAATGTTCTAAGATAAATTTTTCTATTCCCGGTTGATTGGGATCTGCTATTTCTGTAATATCCTGCCCGGCACAAAAGCCTTTGCCGGCACCGGTTATGTAAACACATCTTATAGATTTATCTTTGTTTGATTCATCTAATCTTTGTTGTAAGCTTAAAGCCATTTCACCGTTAAATGAATTAAATTTTTCAGGCCGGTTAAGGGTGATGAATGCGATAGAGTTTTTTATTTCAAAAAGAATGGAGGACATTATTTAAAATATTGTGGCAAATCTAAAATCAAAAATCTGCAATCTCAGCATCAATGGCACTTAAAATAATCAAACGGCTCTTTGCAGTCATTGCATTGATATAAAGCCTTGCATGATGTAGAGCCAAACTGGCTTATAAGTTTTGTATTATTAGAGTTGCATTGAGGACATTGAGCATTTACTTCATCTTTAAAAAAAATGCTGTTTACACGGTCAAACTGGTTCTTAGACAGTGTTTGAGGCGGTGCAATCCCATAAGCCTTTAGTTTTTCTTTGCCAGGTGCACTCATCCAATCAGTTGTCCATGCAGGTGATAATTGCTGAATTATGTTTACGTTTTTATAACCATTTTCAAGCATAACCATTTTTACATCTATGCTGATAACATTCATTGCCGGGCAGCCACTATAAGTTGGCGTAATAAAAATTTCGATGTTGTTATCTTCCTGGTCTTGCTGATTAAATTTCACCTTTCTCACAATACCTAAATCTACAATTGAAAGAACAGGAATTTCAGGATCTGTGACCTCATCGAGTAGAGCCCAAATTTTGAGTATTTCTTCTTTCACTAAAGCAGTATTCTTATCTTTTAATTCTGCGCTCATGCTGATTTTATTTTACCATTCGCAACCGGGATATGTTCTTTGCAAATATTGCATCTCTTCCAAAATATCTTGCAGGTACTTTGTATGGTTCCCTTTTTTTCCATTCCAATCAGAAGTTTCATTTTCATGATCAGGCCAGCTTAGAGTAGCTTCTTCTAAAATATCTATTGTTGTTTTAATCCATTCATTTCTCAAAATAGTAAGATCAGTTCCAATGTTGATTTGTGCACATGCAATTTCATAATCTGACGGCTCAAACATTTCATCTTTATACTTCCACAATTCATTCAACGCAGCGTTTATTTTATAATGACTTTCTTCAGTTCCATCTCCCAATCTTATAACCCACTCACTGCTCCATTTTACATGATAAGTCACTTCCTTTAAAGATTTTTCTGCAATCGCTGAAATTTGTTTATCAAGGGAATTAAAAAGTTGCCGGTACAATAAATATTGATAAGTGCTGAAGAAAAATAATTTCAAAATTGTGTTTGCCCAATCTCCATTTGGTAGCTCTGTAAGAATAATATTTTTGAAATCTTTGGCATCTCTTAAGTAAGCTAATGTATCTTCTGTAGCCTCGCCTGCATCATCTCCAATAGCCAAGACCTTTGAAGAATTTATAATTTGCGCAGCATATTGATAAAAATTTCTGGCCTGCCCGATAAGATCAAGTGCAATGTTACTAATAGCAATATCCTGTTCTAACATAGGCCCATGGCCAGCCCACTCACTTAACCGGTGTCCCATGATAAGACTATTGTCGGCTAAATGAAGTACATAGGCGTCTTTAAATCTTTCCGGGGTAGGAACTTTAAAAGAGCTTTTATTATTCAATACTTCATTCATTTACCAATTATTTACATATGCTTTAATTCATCCGGCAAATCATAAAATGTAGGATGACGATAAATTTTATCATTTGCCGGATCAAACATGCTGCCTGCTTCATCAGGATTTGAAGCATGAATATTTTTTGACTCAACCACCCAAATGCTTACACCTTCCATCCTTCTTGTGTAAACATCTCTTGCATTCTCGATAGCCATTTGTGCATCAGCCGCATGAAGGCTTCCTACATGTTTATGATCAAGACCTTGTTTGCTTCTTATAAAAACTTCCCATAAAGGAGCATCTGAATTCATTATTTAAATCGATGGTTGATTATTTATTATTGGTTATTTCTTTCGCAGTTTTTAAATACTTAATAAAAACATTCAATTCTTTAAGGCAAACTTTATAGTCGTCATTTAAAATCTTTAATTGTTCACTATTAATATATCCTTCATCAAAAGCAGTTATCATATGATCCATTGTTTCTGTCAACGATCCTCTTGATTATCTGCAGAATTGAATATTTTCCTGGTAATGGAATCTTCCAAATCCCTCTGCAATATTAGCCGTAGTTGATCGGCTTGAATCTAAAACTTGCGACTTAAGGTGATAATTTTCTGCTTTTGGAAAATGTTTTTTTACAATTTGAGATATACTTATTTTAAATAATCTGCATTTTTGATACACCGGCAAATCATAAAAATGATCGTAAGTAGCCATTTAATAATAAATATTCAGTAATTAATAATTTCAAATTTCCCTCCCACGATTCAGGTTTCTCTTTTCCGCATAAGCTATCGCCGCATCTCTTATCCATTTTCCATCTTCATGCGCTTTAATTCTTGCAATCATTCTTTCTTTATTGCAAGGGCCATTTCCATTAACAACATTCCAGAATTCGTCCCAGTTTATTTCGCCAAAGTCATAATGCTTCTTTTCATCGTTCCATTTTAAATCTTTATCAGGTATAGTAAGCCCGAGAAATTTTGCCTGGTCTGTACAGATGTTAACAAATTTCTGGCGCAACTCATCATTAGTGAAACGCTTAATTTTCCACCTCATGCTTTGTGCGGTATGCGGCGAGTTATCATCATTTGGCCCAAACATCATAAGACTTGGCCACCACCAACGGTTAAGCGCATCCTGTGCCATAGCTTTTTGCTCATTACTGCCGCGGCAAAGCGTTAATAATATTTCAAATCCCTGGCGCTGATGAAAGCTCTCTTCTTTACAAACTCTTACCATTGCTCTTGCATAGGGGCCGTAAGATGTTCTGCATAACGGGACCTGGTTCATTATTGCTGCTCCATCCACGAGCCAGCCAATTGTACCAATATCGGCCCATGTTAGTGTCGGATAATTAAATATAGAAGAATATTTTGCCTTGCCTGAGAGCAGCTGGTCTGTCATTTCATCGCGGCTTATGCCCATAGTTTCTGCGGCGGAATATAAATACAAACCATGCCCGGCCTCATCCTGAACCTTAGCAAGAAGCGTTGCTTTACGCCTTAATGTTGGCGCTTTTGTTATCCACTCACCTTCGGGCAACATGCCAACTATTTCGCTATGCGCATGCTGACTGATCTGCCTTATAAGTGTTTTGCGATACGTTTCAGGCATCCAGTCTTTGGGCTCTATTTTTATTTCTTTGCTTACTTTATCTTCAAAAATATTTTCCAGATCGGGTGTTTGCATTGCTTTAAATTGTTGCTCAAAGATAAATGAAATTAATTAAAAACTAACGATTGTTAGTTTTTGAGGAATGGTTCAAATATTCACTTAATATCATAATCTACAACTACTTTTTTACTTCTTGGATGCGATTGACAAGTAAGGATAAAACCTGCTTTTACTTCATCAGGTTCAAGGCCATAATTAACTTCCATTTCTATTTCGCCTTCAATCAATTTTGCTTTGCAGGTACAGCACACGCCGCCCTTGCAGGCAAATGGAAGATCGGCGCCTTGTGCCAGCGCAGCATCTAAAATATTATTGCTGTTATATTCTAAATTAAAATTGAAACTTCTGCCATCAAGCTTTACGGTTATGTTACTGCCATCATCTACGTTTTTGATAACAGACGGTTTATACAAGGCCGTTCTTTGCTTTGCAGGCGTATTAAATAATTCTACATGAATTTTCTTTGTATCGATACCTTGTTTTTCTAAAAAAAGTTTTACATAAAAATTCATTTCCTGTGGTCCACAAATAAAAAATTCATCTATAGAATCATACATTATTAACTTTGAGAACTTCCCGCATTTTTCATCATCTATTCTTCCATAATTAATGTCTGTTTCAGGCCGTTCCCTGCTCAATACATGATGTAAAGAAAAGCGGTTAATATACTTATCTTTTAAAGCCTGAAGCTGATCTTTAAACATGATGGATGAATGATTCTTATTACCATAAACCAACGTAAAAGAACTTTGTGGTTCAAGCGCTAAAGTGGTTTTTATTATTGAGAGAATTGGTGTAATACCGCTGCCTGCTGCAAATGCTGCATACTTTTTTTTATTAGCAGAATTTAATTCAGTATAAAAATTACCGGACGGCGGCATTACTTCGAGCACATCTCCGGTCTTTAATTGTGTATTTGCGTAAGCTGAAAACAAACCGTTAAAAGCTTTCTTTATACCAATCCTTAATTCATTATCGAGCGGGCTGCTGCAGATAGAATAGCAACGACGCAACTCTTCTCCCTCAATATTTTTTTTGATAGTAATATTTTGGCCTTGCTTAAATGCAAAATCATTTTTTAATTGGTCAGGAATATCAAACAAGACTGATACACTTTCAGATGTTTCTCTTTGTATGTCTTTTACAGTAAGCGTGTGAAAATGCAGCGCCAATTATATTATGATTTTAGATGTACTACTTTATGATTAAATAATGACTGATCATTTTGTAACCCACCGATTAAAAATTTAACCATGTTCTCTTCGAGCATATTTGCGTCAATTAATTTTTTAGATCGCTGCCAATATTCTATTCCTCCAATGGCTGATAATATTGTAAGCACAGCTACATAAGGATCAATATTTTTAATTTCATTATTTGATATGCCAAGCTCAACAATATCTGCAAGGCGATTGCGATAGTTTCTTCGCTGGGTTTTAAAGGTAGATAAATATGGCTCCGGCAAATGCTTCCATTCATGGTCGCAAACATATACACTGTCATATTCCTGCAGCATCATAGTGATGTGAAAACGTATGATAAGATCGAGCTTATTTAAAGCAGCTTCAGGTTTAAGCTGAACCTTATTTATAAAAGCCGTAAATAAATTGGCAACATTAGAGCAAACCTGTTGTAATATTTCTTTTTTTGAACTGATATGGTTGTACAAGCTTGGAGCTTCTATTCCAATAGCCTCAGCAATATCTCTCATCGTTGTTGCGCTGAATCCTTTTTCTTTAAAAAGCTTTGCTGCCTTTTTTGTGATCACTTCTTTCCTGGTTTCATTATTTACAACAACAATTTTCGCCATTATACTCTTATAATTTTTGTAAAACTAACGATTAATAGTTTTTGTTTGAATCTATAAATATTAGCAAATTGCAGATTTTATTGCAATGGCTATTTAATTTTTAATTTTGCAAAAAACCGACTATGCAATTAAGTTCCGTTGATAAGGTAGAGGAAATAAATGCTGCTGATTTTAAGAACAATTATTATTTTCCTAAAAAGCCTCTTGTAATTACAGGCCTGGCCAAACAATGGCCGGCATATAATAAGTGGAACTGGGATTATTTAAAAAATGTAGTTGGCGATGTAAAAGTTGGTTTATATAATAATGTAAAAAGTGATGCATACACCCCAATCAATACTGCAGACGACTATAAAACATTTGCAGAATATATTGATATGATTAAGGCGGGGCCTGCAGGCTGGCGGATTTTTTTGTTTAATATTTTTGATCATGCGCCTCAAATCACCAAAGACTTTACATGGCCGGAACATTTGCTAAAGGGTTTTGTAAAAAGATATCCTATGCTTTTTACCGGCGGGGAAACATCTATCACTCACATGCATTTTGATATTGATCTTTCACATATTATACATACACAATTTTTAGGCAGAAAGAAGGTATTATTATTTCCACATGAGGAACAATATAAATTATACAGAAAACCTTTTGAAGTATTAAGTCTTGTAGATTTTTCCAATTACTATAAAAATAACGGAACTCCGGATTATACAAAATTTCCTGCGCTAAAGCTTGCTAAAGGGTATGAAGTTATTTTAGAGCACGGCGATACTTTATTTATGCCGGCAGGCTATTGGCACCACATGGAATACCTTGATAGCGGCTTTGCTATGAGCCTGAGGGCTATGCAGGATTCAACCTCTGGCAAGTTAAAAGGCGCCTGGAATTTATTTGGAATGCGGGGAATTGATACCTTCCTCAAAAAAACTTTTCCTAAGGCCTGGTATAATTATAAGTATAAAAAAATAATACGATCTGCTGGAGAGGAAATGAAAAAATAAAAAAAATTAAAAATTAATTATTATCTTTAATCTTTAATTCATTATTTTTAAGCCCTTCCAATAAAGGACAGTTTAATCATTCCTTATCCTTCGTAAAAAACAGATTTCCAGATACTATTTAACCGGTTTATATATTTAAAATTTATTTATTATTTTAAAAGATACATAAGTTATTAACGTTTTTTTCTTGTGGTTTCAGAGGTAAGCAAGGCCGGTGATCTTTATCACTGGCCATTCTTTTTTAAGGAGGTTTAATAATTAGACGAGCTGTAATAATTTAAGGTTGCTTATCATTTTATTATTCGAGACATCTGTTTAAAAATTTTATAAAAGGCATTAAAGCCTCAAATGCACGTTTTGTTTCTGAAATCAGCTCCGGCCGCACAAGAATATCATCCTTGATTTGTTTTGTTGCTATAAAACTTTTTAATTTTAAATATTCAGCTGCAGGATTTGTTTTATCGTAGCCTCTCGGCAAATTAGTTAGCTTAAATTCATCTGAAGTATCAAGGTCGCGATAGTTTTCAACAAATGACTTGTTTTTTATTATACTTATAAATTCATCAAAGTTGTAATCTATTTCCTGCCTTATCTTTTTTAATTCCGGCGCTCCGGGCATCCATAAGCCGCCACCGGCAAAGCTTTTATTACCCGGCTCTAAATGAAAATAATATCCTGAAAAAATGGATTTTTTTCCGCCCTGGTTAATGCTGGCGCCCATATTTACTTTGTAAGGAGTTTTATCTTTAGAAAATCTGATATCGCGATTTAGCCGGAAAGTACAATCTTTTACCTGGAGCTCTTTTATTGTATCATCAAAACTTCCGGTTGTTTTTATCAGTAACTGAACAAAGTTTTCAAAATCAATTTTCGCTGACAAGTACAAATCCCGGTTCTCATCGAACCAGGCTTTATTATTATTTTTTGAAACACTTTTTAAAAACGATAACGTAGATTTTTGGAACATCGGAAATAAAATATTGTAAAGAACAGTTATGGCTCTGCTATTTTAAGAAATTCTTCTTCATTTAATATTTTTATGGTCTTTATCTTTTTTGCTTTGTCTAATTTACTGCCGGCATCTTCACCCACTACAAGATAATTTAGTTTGCTGTTTACACCGGACAGCAACTGACCGCCATTTTTTTCTACCATACTTTCAGCATCGCTCCGTTTTAAAGTTGGCAAAGTGCCGGTAAATAAAAACGTTTTTCCTGTAAGCTTTCCCTGAATAATTTCCTTTTTTTGGCTTTTTAAATTAAGGCCTAAATTTTCAAGTTCTTTAAGCATTTTAATATTATCTTCATTATGAAAGAAATAATAAATGCTTGCTGCCACTTTCACTCCTACATCCTGCAGGTTTTGCAAATCATCAATAGAAAAATTTGTAAAGTCAAACAGGTTTTCTGCATTGTTAGCAAGTGTTTTAGCCGTGGTTTCCCCAACATATCTAATGCCTAATCCATAAATTAACCTGTTCAATGGCTGCTGTTTTGATTTTTCAATCGCTGACCTGAGGTTATCAATTGATTTCTTTCCAAAACCTTCAAGTGCTCCAATCACCTCGAGATTTAAAGTATAAATACCAGGCACATTTTTGAGTAATCCCATATCAAAAAATTTGCGCACATTGGCTTCACCAAAGCTCCTGATATCCATTGCATCTTTACTCACAAAGTGAATAATACGTTCCACTACCTGAGCCGGGCAATTTATATTCACACATCTCACTACAGCTTCGCCTTCAGGCTTTACCAGCGCATCTTTACATACAGGACACGTTTTAGGAAAATCAATTTTCTTTTCTTTTCCATTTCTTAACTCGATCAAAGGCCGTACAATGTATGGTATCACATCACCGGCTCTTTCCACCAAAACTGTATCGCCGATATAAAGATCTTTTTCTCTTACCACATCTTCATTAAAAAGCGAGACAGAAGTAACGGTAACGCCTGCAATTTGTACAGGTTCAATTTTTGCCACGGGAGTTATTGAGCCGGTTCTGCCAACCTGGAAATCTACATTAACTAATTTGCTTGTTGCCTGTTTTGCTTTAAACTTATAAGCGATAGCCCATCTTGGATGGTGTGTGGTGCTGCCCATTCTTTGCTGAAGCTCTATGTTATTTACTTTTATAACCATGCCGTCAATTTCATATGGCAATGCTTCACGTTCTTTTTCAAATTCATTACAAAAATCAATTACATCATTAATGCCTGATAAAATTTTATATTGTTTTGCAGGCGTTTTAAAGCCAAGGTCCCACAGCATTTCCAAACGGCCTGCATGTGTTTTTAGTTGTTTGGCATTTTCATTGTTGTTGATTGACAAATAACTGATATGATACATTATAGCTTCAAGATTTCGCTTTCGTACCAATGCCGGATCTTTCATTCGCAAGGAGCCTGCAGCGGCGTTCCGGGGGTTTGCAAGCGGAGGTAAATTTTGTTCCGCCAGCATATCATTATACTTTTTAAAATTTGCTTTAGTCATTAAAACTTCGCCACGTATTTCAATTTTAGTAATGCCATAATCATCAAAGTTTGCAGAAAGAGGCAAAGACCTTAGCTGTTTAATATTTGTAGTAACATCATCGCCTTCCACACCATCTCCACGTGTAGCACCTCTTACCAAAAAATTATTTTCATATATCAATGAAATACTTGCTCCGTCAAACTTTGGTTCTACACTGTATTCGATAACAGGCGCTTTTACCAGCCCTTTTGTTCTTTTATCCCATTCAATAAGGTCTGCTGCGTCATAACTGTTCTCTAAACTAAGCATTGGTACAAGATGCGGAACAGTTATAAATTCTGTATTTAAACTATTGCCTACTCTTTGCGTTGGCGAATCAGGCGTAATTAGTTTTGGATTTTCAGCCTCGGTTTTCTCCAGGATTTTATATAAAGTATCATATTCAAAATCACTTATCAAAGGATCGCTCAATACATAATAACGATATTCATGAAAGCGCAAAACACGGCGAAGCATGGGTAATTTACCTGTAGCATTTTTTGTTGAATTTTTTAAAAAATACAAAGTATCAGATTGTAATTCCTGTATTTGCTCTTTGCTGTACATGAATAACTATTTGTAAGTTGATATTAAAAATACAGAGATTACAATTAATTGATTTGTGATAATCTTTTAACTTATTCAAAAATTATAAATGGAGCCGGAAGGCTGTAGTAAGAGAACGATGCACTTATTAAATAAGCCAAGAGACATCCAGGTTACTTGCAAAAAGTGGTAATTGTAAACCGGAAATGAAAATAAAAAAAACCAAGGTGAAAGCGTAAGGCAATAAAGGCTTACATAATCTTTAAAGCTTTGGCAAAAGTTGTTACCACAAAAGGAAGCGAAAGCCAGAACCACGGCCTTAAGTTTGGCAAGGCAAGCATTGTAATAATTACAATTGCGGAAATAAAAAAATAAAGCCACCATTTTCCAGAAGATGTATTGCTATTCATAAACTTTCAATTTCGGTCAAAGATAATTGTAAATAATATTGGCAATAAAAATATTATAACTAAATGATAATCTTGTATAGATAATCATGAAAATTTATGAGCAATTTTATCATTGATTTTCAAATGGTTACAAGCCAAGGTTGTAAAAACATCCAAAATTTCTTGGTAAGTTAACCACATTACTGCAACTTTGCACTCCATTTTAAAAGCCTTCGGGATAGCGAAGGAGTCATATAAATAAAAAGCAATGAGTAAGTTACATTTCACCACTAAACATGCGAACGAGGCTACCGTGCAACGTAATTGGTACGTTGTTGATGGTACTAATCAAACCGTTGGTCGTATGTGCGCTAAGATTGCGTCTGTTCTGCGTGGTAAGAACAAAGCCTATTATACTCCTCATGTTGATTGCGGAGATTTTATAATAGTTACTAACTGTGATAAAGTTAAGTTCACCGGCAATAAATTAGAAGAAAAGATTTACATACATTATAGTGGTTATCCGGGAGGCAAAAAAGAAGAAACAGCAAAGGAATTATTGCGTCGTCGCCCTGATGCAATAATTGAACGAGCAGTAAAAGGAATGTTGCCTAAAAATCGCCTGGGGCGAAAAATGTATAAAAAATTATACGTTTATACAGGAAGTGAACATCCGCATATTGCACAAAAGCCTGCAGAATTAAAATTCTAAAAATTAAAAGATCTCTCTTGCAGGGATTTAAATTTTCAAATTGAAATAATGGAAAAACAGAAAAATGCAGTTGGCCGGCGAAAAGAAGCTGTTACACGTGTGTTTATTACCAGGGGTGAAGGCGCTATTACTATAAATGGTAAAGATTATAAATCCTATTTTCCGCTTGTGTATTTACAAAACCAGGTAGAAGCTCCTTTTAAAACTCTTGAAGCTGCAGATAAGTTTAATGTAGTTATAAACGCAACTGGCGGTGGCGTTAAAGGGCAGGCCGAGGCTGTGAAGCTTGGTATAGCAAGAGCTTTACTCCAGGTAAGCCAGGAGTATAGGCCGGCTTTAAAAGCCGCTGGTTTATTAACGCGTGATCCAAGGTCGGTAGAGCGTAAAAAACCTGGTAAGAAAAAAGCCCGTAAGAGCTTCCAGTTTAGTAAGAGATAAGTTCTTTTTAGAAATCGGTGGATTAGATAATTTAAATCAATATAAAACTTTAATTCTTTTTGGGTTAAAGACATAATAATAAATATGGAAAATAATACTTCCTTACAACAACAATTACTTGAAGCAGGTGTACACTTCGGACATTTAAAAAAGAAATGGAATCCGAAAATGTTACCTTATATTTTTGCTGAAAAAAAAGGCATACATATAATTGACCTGAACAAAACTGTAGAGGGTTTGCAGGAAGCAGCAGCAGCTATGAAGTCAATTGCCAAAAGCGGAAAAAAAATAATGTTTGTTGCTACAAAAAAACAGGCAAAGGAAATTGTGACTGAATGTGCAAAGCGTGTAAATATGCCATATGTTACTGAACGTTGGCTGGGAGGAATGCTTACCAATTTTAACACTGTTCGTAAGAGTGTAAAAAAGATGCAAAGCATTGAAAAAATGCTTAATGATGGAACGCTCGACAGCATTACTAAAAAAGAAAGATTGACGCTTGCAAGGGATAAAGAAAAGATGGAAAAAGTGTTAGGAGGTATAGCACAGATCAGCCGCGTGCCCGCTGCGCTTTTTCTTGTAGATATTGGACATGAACATATCGCATTAGCGGAAGCAAGGCGTTTAAATATAACCACCTTTGGAATGGTTGATACAAATAGTGATCCTAATAAAGTTGAATTCTCCATCCCTGCAAATGATGACGCAACTAAATCCATTGCTATCATTACTAATTATATTGCTTCAGCAATTGCAGAAGGTTTAGCAGAAAGGCAGGCGCAAAAAGATGATGAGGTTGAAGAATCTGATGAAACAGAAAACAGCGGAATTAAATTTGATGTTGGCAGTGAAGAAGATAGAGATCGTCGTAAAGGAGGCGGAGGACAAGGTGCGCCTGCAGGTGGTAAAGGCAGAGGACCTGCTGGTCCGCAAAAGCGCAGGATTACAGGACCTGGTGCCGGCGGAGGTAACAGACCAGGTGGCCCTGGCGGAAGGAGATAAACCACTGTTCCCATAAAAGAGAATACGTGATATGAAATAATATTATTAATAAAATTAGTCCCTTAGGGATTTATGATATGAGTACAACAACAACTATTACACCAGCAGATATAAATAAATTGCGCCAACAAACAGGCGCAGGAATGATGGATTGCCGGAAGGCTTTAACAGAAAGCAATGGTGATTTTGAAGCAGCAATAGATTATCTCAGAAAAAAAGGCCAAAAGGTTGCAGCGCTTAGAGGCGACCGTGAGGCAAAGGAAGGCGTTATAATTGCAAAAACAACGGCTGATAATAAAACTGGTTTTATTATTAATGTTAGTTGCGAAACAGACTTTGTTTCAAAAAATGCTGAATATGTAAGTTTTGCCCAATCTATAATGGATGCAGCAATTGCGAATAATGTAAACAGCATTGATGAATTAAACAGGGTTAAAATTGGTGACGATACAATAACCGATAAGCTTAATGAGCAGGTTGCAAAGATCGGGGAAAAAATAAGTATATCGAGGTTTGAAAAACTTGAAGCAGAATATGTAGCTGCCTATATTCATGGAGCATATAGAATGGGAGTGCTTGTTGCCTTAAATAAAGAATCTGCTGAAGCAGGAAAAGATTTGGCAATGCAAATTGCAGCTATGAACCCTATTGCAATTGATGCTGATTCAGTGCCGGCAGAAACTATTGCACGTGAAAAAGACATTGCTGTTGAACAGGTAAAGGCTGAAGGTAAGCCCGCAGAAATGGCTGAAAAAATTGCTTTAGGAAAAATTAAAAAGTTTTTTAAAGAAAGCACCTTGCTGGAACAGACTTTTGTAAAAGACAATAATAAATCTGTTCAGGATTATCTTAAAACTATTGATGCAGATCTTAAAGTTCTTTCTTTTAAGAGAGTTGCATTGGGTTAATAAAAATAAATATCATTGAAGAGCTGCCATAGGCGGCTCTTTTTATTTATATACCATATCTAACACTTTACAATTACACTGATTAAAATGATTATACTAATATTGCATACAATATAATTTTCAAATCTTAAGTAACTAATGCTTCCAAAGTTCAAACGTGTTCTTTTAAAACTTTCCGGTGAATCTTTAATGGGCGATAAAAATTTTGGTTTAGATTCTACTGTTATAGCACAATATGCCAATGATATAAAATTGATAACTGAATTGGGCGTTCAGGTGGCAATTGTAATAGGTGGGGGAAATATCTATCGTGGTATGAATGAGGCTGAAACCGGCATTGAGAGAGCCCAGGGCGATTATATGGGCATGCTGGCAACCGTGATAAATGGTATGGCTTTGCAAAGCGGCCTTGAAAGAATCGGTATTTATACCCGCCTGCAAAGTGCTATAAAAATGGAGCAGATTGCTGAACCCTATATCCGGCGAAGAGCCATCAGGCATTTGGAAAAAGGAAGAGTTGTTATATTTGGTGCCGGAACCGGCAATCCTTATTTTACTACAGATACCGCAGGCTCATTAAGGGCTATTGAAATTAAAGCTGATGTAATACTGAAGGGAACGCGAGTTGATGGAATATATACTTCTGATCCTGAAAAGTTTTCTTCTGCAAAAAAGTATGAAAGTATTTCTTTTGCTGAGTGCATTTCTAAAAATCTTAGGGTTATGGATATGACGGCTTTTACTTTATGTATGGAAAATCAGCTACCTATTATTGTTTTTGATATGAATACTTCAGGAACATTATTAAGAGTAGTAACAGGCGAAAAAGTAGGTACATTAGTAAGCGGTTAAATTAATTATTTAAGCAATTTTATTTAAGTTAAGTTGCAGCCTGTAATTTAAATTCTGTTATTTTTAATAATTTAAAAATAACTTACTTAATGTTTTGAAGGTTATAAATTTATGTGGATTTGGTTAACAATATCAATGCTGCTGGTTGCCGCCTGTATTATATTCGGTATCTATTCTTTAATAAGCAGCCGTACAGTAAAAAAGATAATATTTAGCACTTTTAATTCATCCGATGTGCTTAAGCTGGCAAAAATCGGCACTCCTTTTTTATATCAGCAACAAAACTTTTCAAACTTAAAAAATAAATTAAAATCTATGGAACAAACTTCTGTAGATCAGGTTTACCAATTAAACAAACTGCAAAAAAGAATTGAATCTTTAGAAGGAGAAAATAGTGTAAAGATCAGCCAGGATAATGCCTCATGGGATGATAGTGAAGATTGGGAAAAAATGTTTTATGAAAGCAGGAAAGAAAAAAAGGTTCTTGAAGAAGAATTAAATCATGTTAAAAATATTTTAGAAGAAAGTGAAGGACAGGTAGGAGCACTTGAAAAGCAAAAAGCTTGCTGGATGGAACTTAAAAGTGAATTGAATAATAAGTTAAACGAAATACATTCTTTGGAAAACTTAATAGAAGAATTGCAACGCAGAGTTGATAGTGCAGGTGAAATAGAAAAGATATTACAGGAAGAATTAACCGCTGCAAGGCATCTGCGTATTGAATATGAGGCGCTGCAAAAAGAAAATACCAATCTAAGAAGTGAAGCCGATGAACTTGCAGCAAGGCTTAAGGAAATAAAGACGCAAAATGTTTTAACTCAGCATAAAATAAAGAGACTCACCCAACTTGAAAGCCTTCTTGAAATTTCAGAATACGAAAAGATGGAAATTAAAAATAGCGTTGCGCAAATTATTACAGAAATGTAATCTTAATCCATCTAAAGCTTTTTACATTACATGTGAATATAAGTAACTGATGCCAATTGATATCAGCCAGCAGCATTGTTTTCATGGTAAACCGTTTTACAATTTACAAATATCTACACTTAATTTTATGTATAAAGAAGGCCAAAAATATTTATTATCATGTCAACCATTATTGATATCTCAGCTATACGAAAAGATTATAAATTAAGAACACTTTCTGAGAAAGACCTTGAACCTGATCCAATTAATCAATTTGGAAAATGGTTTGATGAAGCTGTAAAAAGTGAGGTACAGGAAGTAAATGCAATGACATTGGCCACATGCAAAAGCAACGGAAATCCTTCGGCAAGAATAGTGTTGCTTAAGGGATTTAGCATACAAGGGTTTATTTTTTTTACTAATTATGAAAGCCGGAAAGGAAAAGAGTTACAATTAAACCCTAATGCTTGCCTGGTATTTTTTTGGAAAGAGCTGGAAAGGCAAGTACGTATAGAAGGTATTGCAAAAAAAATAAGTGAAGCAGAAAGTGATCAGTATTTTTCAGTAAGGCCAATTGAAAGCCGGTTAAGTGCATGGAGTTCTCCCCAAAGCACTATAATAAAAGACAGGCTAATTTTAGAAAAAAATGTTGAACATTATCGCAGTATTTTCAGCAATGGGCAAATCAACAGGCCGGAATATTGGGGAGGTTATATCGTTGAACCTTTGCTTGTTGAATTTTGGCAGGGAAGGCAAAACCGGCTTCATGACCGCTTGCAATACACTGCAAATAAAACAGGCTGGCAAATAGATAGGCTCGCACCTTAATTAATATAAATCACTAAACCTTTTTGGCGGCAGTCGCTTTTTTTACTTTAGAAGGCCGTGCTTTTCCAAACGAACCTTTAAATATTTTACCTTTTTTTGTTTTTACATCTCCACGTCCCATAAAATAAATTTAATAATTAAGGCAAAGGTAAGTCAAGTCTTAATTGTAAGATTGATTCACATACAAAAGCAAGATACAAAATGCATCTTGCTTAAATGATTTAAAAGGAATCAGATTTTTCCTGATAATTCCTTGCCTGCTTTAAACTTAGCAACCTTTCTTGCCTTGATTTTAATGACTGCGCCTGTTTGCGGATTGCGTCCATTGCGTGCTGCTCTTTTACTTACAGAAAAAGTTCCAAAACCTACCAGAGTAACTTTTCCACCACCTTTTAAAGTTTTAGTAACCGCTTCCACAAAAGAATCCACAGCGGCATTTGCCTGTGATTTGGATACACCTGCATCATCGGAAATCTTTGCAATTAATTCAGATTTGTTCATAGTTAAAATTTTTGATTTATTACTAACAAATATATACGATTTTTATTGCAGACAAATTATTTGCCGGTATTTTTTAAATTAGCTATAATCCGCATCTGGCAAGGGTTTGAGGTAGATACAATGTTGGTTTGGTCTGTTATTATAAAGCTTCTGTTCGCCAAAACGTACAACTGGCAAGGGTTTCAAGGTATCCCTCTATAAGCCTTGGCTGTATTGGGTTTTAGAATGTTGATCAAAGAAAAGCCTTGGAAAAATTATGCACAACTATTGCACAGATATCAAATATGGTTATGAAAATCGCAGGGATGTTATCTCGTTTAAGCTAACTGTAATAAAATAACTATGAGAGTAATTGTAATTTGATTAAGGCAAAATATGTTATGATAAGGTAAGCGATTTTGCTATTTATCTGCCGGGAGTTTAGTCACATTAATTTATAAAATTTTTTATTTCAAGAAAGACCGGGCAATGATCGCTGTGTTTTACTTCCGGGAATATTTTTACAGTTTTAATTGCATCCTTTAAATTTTGGGTGACATTGATATAATCAATTCGCCAGCCTTTATTTTCAAGACGTGTTGTTGGCCTTAAAACATTCCACCAGGTATATTGATGCGGCTCTTTATTTAAATGCCTGAAACCGTCAACAAAATCATTTTCTAGAAATTTATTAAGCCATGCTCTTTCTTCCGGTAAAAATCCAGTTGTTTTTTTATTAGCAACTGGGTTATGAATATCAATTTCTTTATGCGCAATGTTATAATCTCCGCAAACAATTAGTTTTGTTCTGGTCTTTCTTAAGTCATTCAGATATTGCAAAAACTCCCCGAGCCAAACATATTTATATGCTTGTCTGTGCTCTCCGCTGGTGCCGGAAGGAAAGTAAGCATTCACTAAAGTAATATCATCAAAGTCAGCACGGATAACCCTTCCCTCAAAATCGCTTTGCTCAATATTGTTTCCATAAATTACATTTTTAGCTTCTGCTTTTGTTAAAATAGCAACGCCGCTATACCCTTTTTTCTGAGCACAAAACCAATAAGATTTATAACCCAACGCTTCAATACTATCTACAGGAATATCATTCAAATGCGCTTTTACTTCCTGCAAACAAATTACATCTGCAGGATCAGTTGCAAGCCAATCTATAAATCCTCTTTTAATTGCAGCACGTATGCCGTTTACGTTATATGAGATGATGCGCATTGATTATGATTATTATTCTAAAACCGGCCTCAGCCATTTTGTTGCCTCTTCAATATCCATTTCTTTTCTTGCTGCATAATCTTTGAGTTGATCTTCTGATATTTTCCCCACACCAAAATATTTACTTTCAGGATGTGCAAAATACCAGCCGCAAACCGATGACGCCGGATACATTGCAAGAGATTCAGTTAATGTAATACCAGCATTTTCTGTGGCGTTCAACAACTGGAATAATTTATATTTTTCTGTATGATCCGGACATGCAGGATAACCTGGCGCAGGTCGTATACCGAGATATTTCTCTTCAATTAATTCCTCTGTTGACAGATGCTCATCTTTTGCATATCCCCAAAATTCTTTTCTTGTTTTTATATGAAGCAATTCTGCAAAAGCCTCTGCCAGCCTGTCTGCCAGCGCCTGCAGGATTATTTTGTTATAATCATCATGCTCTGCCTCAAACTTTTTTATATGGTCTTCAATACCATGTATGCTAACTGCGAATGCGCCGATAAAATCAACTCCTAAAGCTGCAGGTTTAATAAAATCCGACAGCGACATATTCGCTTGCCCCGGCGCTTTTTTTATTTGCTGGCGAAGAGATTCTAATCGTATTTCCTTAATCTTGCTTCTTACCTCAATTGTATCCGGCGCTGTTTTGTTCGCTTCCCAAAAACCAACTACTCCTTTTGCTACCAGCCATTTCTCATTAATAATTTTTGAAAGAAGATCTTTTGCATCATTAAAAAGCTTTGTGGCCTCGGCGCCTATTTTTTTATCTCTTAATATCTGCGGAAATTTTCCATGTAGTTCCCATGCAATAAAAAATGGTTGCCAGTCTATATATTTTTCTATTTCATTAAGATCATAATCTTCAAAAGCTTTAGTCCCTGTAAAAGCCGGTGTAACAGGCGTAAAATTCTCCCAATCTATTTGGGTATTATTCTTTTGTGCTTCTTCAAAAGTCAAATAATTTTTTACAGATTTTTTATTTCCAAAATCTGATTTTAGTTTATCATATTCAGATTTAATGGTTTTTAAAAACGCTGGCTTTTGCTCTTTATTTAACAAGCTTCCTGCCGCTGTCACACTTCTTGAAGCATCCAATACGTGCAGCACACCATTATCATACTCAGGCGCAATACGTACTGCAGTATGCATACGAGATGTAGTGGCGCCGCCTATTAATAACGGGATATCAAATTGCTGGCGTTTCATTTCCCTTGCAATGTGAACCATTTCATCAAGCGAGGGAGTTATCAATCCGCTCAATCCGATTATGTCAACATTTTTTTCCTTAGCGGTCTGCAAAATTTTGTCAGCAGAAACCATTACGCCAAGATCAATGATATCATAACCATTACAGCCAAGCACAACGCCAACAATATTTTTACCGATATCATGAACATCTCCTTTAACTGTTGCCAGCAGTATCTTTGAAGCACCAGCGCCTTCTTCATTTATAGTTCCTGCCTTGATGTGTGCGAGACGACGCACTTCCTTTTCGGCTTCTATATACGGCGTTAAAATGGCTACTGATTTTTTCATAACTCTTGCACTTTTTACCACTTGCGGCAAAAACATCTTTCCGCTGCCAAAAAGATCACCGACTATATTCATTCCATCCATTAAAGGACCTTCAATTACATCTAAAGGCCTGTGATATTTAAGTCTTGCTTCTTCTGTATCAGCATCAATAAAATCCGTGATTCCGTTTACTAATGCATGGCTTAGCCGGTTTTCTACAGGTTCACTTCTCCATGCTTCATCCACTACCGCAACCTTTCCTTTTGCTTTTACAGTTTCAGCAAAAGCCAATAATTTATCGGTTGCATCAGCATTTCTATTTAATATAACATCCTCGCAAAGCTGCCGCAGCTGCGGCTCTATCTCATCATAAATAACCAATTGACCTGCATTTACAATTCCCATATCCATGCCTGCACTAATAGCATGAAAAAGGAAAACAGAATTCATAGCTTCTCTTACAGTCTCATTTCCCCTGAACGAAAACGATACATTACTTACGCCACCGCTAACTTTTGTAAGCGGCATTTTTTGCTTGATGATTCTTGTGGCTTCAATAAAATCAACGCCATAATTATTATGTTCTTCAATGCCTGTTGCTATTGCAAAAATATTAGGATCAAAAATTATATCCTGGGGATCATACCCGACTTGCTCTGTAAGAATTTTATAAGCCCTTTCTGAAATAGATACTTTTTTCTCCAACGTATCTGCCTGGCCGTTTTCATCAAATGCCATTACAATAACCGAAGCACCAAAACTTTTGCAGATAAATGCCTGCTCAATAAACTTTTGTTCTCCTTCTTTCATGGAGATTGAATTAACAATGCATTTGCCCTGAACGCATTTTAATCCCGCTTCAATGATCGAAAATTTAGAAGAATCAATCATGACAGGAATCTTCGCAATATCAGGCTCCGCCTGCAACAGGTTTAAAAAAGTGCTCATTGCTTTTTGACCGTCAAGTAGTGCATCATCCATGTTCACATCTAAAATCTGTGCGCCGCTTTCTACTTGTTGCCGTGCAACGGAAAGCGCTTCTTCATACTTATCTTCTCTTATTAATCTTGCAAATTTTTTAGAGCCTGTTACGTTGGTTCGTTCGCCAACATTTACAAAGTTTGTTTCAGGGCGAACGATTAAAGGCTCAAGGCCGGAGAGACGTAAGTAGGGTTGTATAATTGTTGTTTCCATAATTTTATTGCCACAAAAGGCGGAAAGACATAAAGTAACACTAAGAAATTAAAGTATCATTCGCTTTATGCCATTCTTTATTAATGGCACTGTGAAATTGATTATGTATGTTCCTAAATGTTTTATCAGATAATTTTAAATAACTCGGCAATTGAGCTTCCCAAACCGGATGGTAATTTTCCTGTGCTTTTAGTTCGATAATTACTAAATCATCTCATAGCAAAAGCAAGTTTGGTAAACGCTCTTAAGTAAACCTAAACCCAATGCCTTATGAATGTGAAAAGCAATATCCACAATTTGGTTACCCAACCATTCACGATGTTCGATTATCTCTTGTTCGTATATCATTTTCTTTGTGAATCTTTGCGTCTTAGTGTTTTTGTAGCTAAGCCGATTCTAATTCAGCGACAGGTAACTCTCTTGGTTTAAATTTTTTCACTTGCTCTGCAATGTGTTTTATGTGATCAGGCGTAGTGCCGCAACAGCCACCAACTATATTCACAAAGCCTTCTGCAGCCCAATCTTCAATGATGTGTGCAGTTTCATGAGGCTGTTCATCGTATTCTCCAAACGCATTTGGCAAGCCGGCATTTGGATATGCCGAAGTATAACAGGCTGCTATTTGGCTAAGCTCTTCAATGTGTGGCCTCATTTCTTTAGCACCTAATGCACAATTTAAACCAATGCTTAACGGCTTTGCATGTGATACAGAAATATAAAAAGCTTCCAGGGTTTGCCCGCTTAATGTACGGCCGCTTGCATCTGTAATTGTTCCGCTGATCATAATCGGTAATTCTTTGAGCTTATTATCTCTGAAATATTTTTTTATAGCATAAATAGCGGCTTTGGCATTAAGCGTATCAAAGATTGTTTCTATTAATAAAACATCTGCTCCTCCATCAACCAATCCTTTTATTTGTTCAGAATAAGCTGTGGCTACTTCATCAAAAGTTACTGCCCTAAAGCCTGGATTATTTACATCAGGTGAAAGGCTTAAGGTTTTATTTAATGGTCCGATTGCGCCGGCTACAAACTTTGGGCTGCCCGTGGATTGATCATTCTTAGTAAAACTTTCTATAGCGTTTCTTGCACATTTTGCTGCAGCCACATTCAATTCGTAGGCCAGCGATTGCATGTCGTAATCTGCCTGTGCAATGGAAGTGCTGCTAAAAGTATTTGTTTCGATAATATCAGCACCGGCTTCTAAATACTTTGTATGAATCGCTTCAATAATATGAGGCTTTGTCAGGCTCAGCAGATCGTTATTGCCTTTTACATCAGTATGCCAATCCTTAAATCTTTCTCCACGATAATCTTTTTCTTCAAGCTTATATTGTTGTATCATTGTTCCCATTGCGCCATCAATAATAAGAATACGTTCTTTTAAGCAATCGTGAATTGTCTTCATGCATTAAAAATTTAAAGTTTAAAAAGCGTATTATTAGCCATATAAAAAATTAATCCCTTAAGGACTACCATTTTTAGAACACCAATAAACTTTTAAACGAAATTTTAAATCCTGGAGAGTTGTTCAGAATGTTTTCGTTTATTAGTTCAGTTAAATTTTATGTTTGTACAACATAAACATTAAAAACTATCAGGCTGAACAATAAACAAATCGGCCTGCGTTTGCGAAATTATAACAAGTAACTCATAACACAAAATATGCTATGAAGGTAGGATTGCAGGCCTCGGGATAATGAAAAAATTAATTGGAAAAATAGATGAGAATTAAAATATATGATCAGGCTTTACCAGGTCAGGATATTGTTTTTGAAAATGCTTTATTTCCGGAATTGATACATTTTGAACATAGCCGCCATTCGGGTTTTGTTTTATATAATCCTGGTGATAATCTTCAGCCTGCCAGAATTTTACCATCGGTGCAACCTGCACTGCTATTGGCCTGTTGTATTCTTTTGAAGCATTTAATTTTTTTATGTAATCTTCGATCATTGATTTTTCAGCAGCATTTCTATAAAAGGCGATTGACCTGTATTGAGTTCCCTCATCAGGCCCCTGGCCGTTTACCTGGGTAGGATCCTGACCCGCAAAATAAACCTTTAATAATGTAGGAAAGGTTATTGCGGAAGAATCATAATAAACGTTCACCGTTTCAGTATGCCCTGTAGAACCGCTCTCTAAACTTTCATAAGTAGGATTTGAGGTATTGCCTCCTGCGTAACCTGAGATAGCTTCTTTCACACCTTTTACACTTTCAAATAAAGCTTCTTCATGCCAAAAGCATCCTGCTGCAAACGTTGCTACGCTTAGCTTTGATAGTTCTTTATTATTTAAGCTGGTGGTTTGCGCAATTGGTTTTTTCTGTTTTTGAGCACATCCTGCAATTGTAAATAAAATTAAAATGATTAATAAAAATGGAAATCTGACTTTCATACAATTTTTTAATACTTACGTAAAACTAAATGTTGAGATGTTAAATAAAAAGTAATTGTAGATTAAATTTCCTGCATGCATAAATTTAAAAGCCAATAAATTCCCTAAAATAAAAATGACAGGTCCAAAACCTGTCAGTGAAATAAAAGTAACCGGTACAATTATTTACTTAATTTTTCCTCCACTTTTTTACGGGAGTTTCCTTCAGACTTCACAGCATCTTTTACCTCTTTACCAGACACTTTTAATTTATTTTTTTCATAATTCACTTCATGCTCCTGGCCGCCAGCAACTTTAGAACGATCCTGGCTTCGGCCTTTTGATGTTTTTTTGTTGTCCATGATTGTTAAGTTTTATATTAAGAACTAAAAAGTATGCCATTTTTAGTATGATATCTATATAAACAATTGTCATTATTAATAGAAAAATTGGTTTTGATAACAATGCAGTTAGAGAATTTGATATTTCTTAATTAAGCATGCAGCTGCTTACATTTTACTTCCTCGTTAAAATCATAATTGAATTTCTTTTCTTTTTATCTTACAACTAATCTTACTTTTATTGCTACAATTTTTGTGAACAATTGCCTTACGGCGAAGGCTTCTAAAAGGATTATACATACGATGAGGCATTTACTTTCAATCCTTTTTCTTACTTATTTCTTGAGGAAATTTTTCTATGATGTTGTACTCAAAACATACGCCTTTAGTTATTTTGAGGAAGTACCAACGCGGTGAAAGCGCTGAAATTTTTATCTAAATTGTTTTTATGTCTTTTATTAAACCGCGGCTTACTTTTCTGCAAATCATAAATATGAACTTTGGATTTTTTGGTATTCAATACAGCTTTGGCTTGCAGCAAAGCAACATGAGCCCTATCTATAAATACCTTGGGGCAAACGAAGCAAATCTCCCATACTTATGGCTTGCAGGGCCGATGACAGGTTTAATATTACAACCCATTATTGGCGCAATGAGCGATAAAACAACGAGTAAGCTTGGCAGACGAACGCCTTACTTTTTAATCGGTGCCATCCTTGCAAGCCTTGGATTATTCTTTATGCCTTTTAGCAGAGTATTGTGGATGGCTGCCGGGTTATTATGGATATTGGATGCTGCCAACAACATCGCTATGGAACCTTACCGTGCTTTTGTAAGCGATAAACTTGATAAGCAACAGCATTCAATTGGTTTTCTTACGCAAAGTGCTTTTACAGGTTTAGGTCAAACACTTTCTTATCTCACTCCCACGCTGCTTGTGGTTTTTGGTATGAATAAAGACGCTGTTAACAGCAGTAACATTCCTTACATTACGGTTACTGCTTTTATTATCGGGGCTTTCTTTTCCATTAGCACGGTGCTATGGACGGTAAGAACAACAAAAGAACTTCCTCTAACTGATGAAGAGATAAATTTTATAAAAAAACAGCCCGGAGGTATTGCGCAAACATTTAAAGAAATTATAGCGGCGATACGTGAAATGCCACTTACAATGAAGCATCTTGCTGTTGTAAAACTCTTTCAATGGTATGCGATGTTTTGCTATTGGCAATACATTGTACTATCGCTCTCAACCACACTTTTTAAAACAACCGACTCAACATCATCAGGGTTTAGAGATGCAGGCTTAATCAACGGGCAGATAGGTGCGTTCTATAACTTTATGGCCTTTATTGCTGCCTTTGCGCTGATGCCTTTCACAAAAAAATATGGCCCGAAAAAAATGCACAGCTTCTGCCTTACTATTGCCGGCATTGGTATGATTTGCATCCCGCTTATCCATAGTGAAGCCTTACTTTTTATACCAATGGTTGGCATCGGAATGGCATGGGCAAGCATGATGGGCAATCCATACATAATGTTAGCAGGCAGTATTCCGCCTGAAAGAACGGGTGTGTACATGGGCATCTTTAATATGTTTATAGTGATACCAATGATGATACAAATTTTTACGCTGCCTTTATATTACAATACATGGATGCATGGCAATCCCGAAAATGTAATTCGCCTGGCAGGAGTGCTATTGATTTTTGCAGCCATAGCAGTGTTGTTTGTAAAGCTGAGTAAAACACCAACAACAGCAGTTGACATGGGAATACCTGCAGCTCATTAAAGTAGTTCAGTTATGATTAATAAGAAGAATTTTTGGTACAAGCTTTTGTTTGAATAAAGATTGTTGTATGATCAATCAAACAAAAGTTTGATAAAGCACCTGCAAGAAAATTTCCTAACGAATTTTTTTATAACTCAATATCCTTTAGAAATAATATAGTAAACATGATTATCTATAATAACATAATTTGAACAAATGAAAGTACTATGTGTTGGCGAAGCTTTAATTGATTTGATTTGCACTGATGTTGGCAAAACACTTTCAGAAGGCCAGAACTTTCTGAAGAAAGCAGGCGGAGCGCCCGCAAATGTAGCAGCAGCTATAGCCGCATTGGGAGGTGAGGTTTCTCTTGCCGCAAAAGTAGGCAACGATCCTTTTGGACAACACCTTATTAATGTAATGCAATCGTTCAACGTATCAACAGAATTGATGCTTAAAGATCAAGCTTCCTTCACCACTTTTGCATTTGTATCCCTTATGGAAAATGGTGAAAGAGATTTTTATTTTAACCGCGGGGCAGATGGACAATTGAATGACGATGAAGTAGCGGGTATTGATCTGGGATTATTTTCCATTGTTCATTTTGGTTCAGCAACAGCTTTTTTACGAGGCCCGCTGCAAACAGCATATATTAAATTATTGAATAAAGCCCGGCAGAGAAATGTTTTTATAAGCTTCGATCCCAACTATAGGCATTTGCTGTATAAAGATGATAAGGAAAATTTCATCAGCCAGTCATGGAATTTTTTAAATAATTGCCACTTCTTTAAAGTAAGCGATGAAGAAGCGATGATGATAACCGGCACAGCATCAGCAGAAGATGCAGCACAAAATCTGCTTAAAAGAACTAACGCAGTTTTTACTATCACCTTAGGTAAAGCCGGCACTTTATTAGGTATCAATAACACCACTTTTATTATACCAAGCATTTTAGTAAAGCCTGTTGATACCACCGGTGCCGGTGATGCTTTTGTAGGCGCAGTGCTCCACCAGCTATGCAAAAAAACGTTGCAGCAAATACAAGCCATGCATGCAGATGAGTGGAAACATATTGTACAAAATGCAAATAAAGCAGGCGCAAGAACGTGTGAATATATGGGCGCTATGGAAGCCTTTAAACATTTGAGCAACGATATTTTCAATTAAGAAATCCTGCATGTACGATCATCGCTTTCATCAGCATATCAACGAAATCTTATTTCACCAAATTGATGTGGCAGGTGCTGATAATTTGTTTTATATCCGTTTTGTAGCCAATGCCACTGCTATACAATCTTTATATAATCAACTGTATGCATTTCATCCTCAAGGCAAAATTTTATTTGATGAATTAATAAAAACGATTATACAGGGATACAAAAACAGGCCACAAGACCTGGTACAAAAAGATGCTTTAAAGGCAAAAGAAGATTATTGGTTTTTATCAAATAACATTACAGGCATGAGCTTATATGTTGACCGCTTTTGCGGCAACCTTAAGAACCTTGGTGATGAGCTTAATTATTTTGAAGACCTCGGGGTAAATTTTTTGCACATGATGCCTTTATTTGAAAGTCCGAAAGATGAAAGTGACGGAGGCTATGCGGTAAGTGATTTTAAAAAGATAGATGAACGTTTTGGTACGATGGAAGATTTGCAAACATTGCAAAATAAAATGCGCCGGAGTAATATGTACCTGATGCTTGATATTGTGCTGAACCATACATCCAGTAAACATGAATGGGCCAGTAAAGCAAAACAAGGTGATGCGAAATACCAGGATTACTTTTATTTTTTTAATGACAGAATTATACCGGATGAATACGACAGAACAATGCCTGATATATTTCCTGAAAGTGCGCCCGGTAATTTTACCTACGTTCCTGAATGTGATAAATGGGTGATGACCGTATTTCATAATTACCAGTGGGATTTGAATTATACTAATCCCCGTGTGTTTATCGAAATGCTTGATATCATCTTTTATTATGCAAATATTGGGGTTGACATTTTGCGCATTGATGCACCTGCTTTTATCTGGAAACAATTAGGAACAACCTGTCAAAACCTGCCACAGGCGCATACTATTTTACGATTGATAAAACAATGTGTACAGGCGGCTGCACCTGGCATGGCACTTCTCGGCGAAGCCATAGTAGCCCCACAGGAAATAATGAAATATTTTGGAACAGGCGAATATAAAACAAGGGAATGTGACTTTGCATACAACGCAACTCATATGGCGCTGCAATGGGATGCGCTTGCCACCGGCGATGTAAGAGTGATGATGGCTGCACAGCACGAGATACTGCAAAAACCATATGGCACATCGTGGATCACTTATACCCGAAGCCATGATGATATAGGTTTAGGCTATGATGATTATATGATACAGCAGGCAGGCTTTGATCCTTATAAGCATCGGAATTTTTTAAAGGAGTATTATGCCGGGAGATATGAAGGTTCGCCTGCAAAAGGAAGTTTGTTCTCCAGTAATCCCTTAACAGGTGATGCAAGAATAAGCGGTTCGCTTGCATCATTATGCGGACTTGAAAAAGCTTTGGAAACTAACAATGAAGAGGCTATAGAAACTTCAATAAGAAGAATAACATTGATGCAGGCTCATAGCTTTTTTATTGGCGGAATCCCTATGTTATTTTATGGAGATGAAGTGGGCTACACCAATGATTACTCTTACCTTAGCGACCCCGGCAAGAGCTACGATAATCGCTGGATGCATAGGAGAATAATTGATTGGAAAAAGATAAAAAAGATTAGTACAGATGGCTCGGTTGAGCAACACGTTTTTAAAGCAACAAAAAAATTAATTGGCTTGCGCAAAGAAATAAGTGTTGTAAAAGATCATAGTAATCTTACATGGCTTGCGCTAAGCAATAAGCACATCGCCGGCTATGTGAGAGCATCAGGTGAGGAAAAATTATATTGCTTCTTCAATTTCAGCAATACAAAAACACATCTTACTTACGCATTTAAGGAAGGCAATACCGCAAATGAATTTTATGATTATTGGAGTAACAAAACCTTTAATATAATTGCAGGCAATGTACAGTTTGAGATGGAGCCTTACACTTTTTATTTATTAAAACCAATGTAGCGTGCTGCCATGTTAAAGAGTAAAGATGTGAAAAAGCAGAATAATCCGATTGCCCAATGCTTTTATGTAATCTGTTTTCATCACCAGTTTTTTAAATGCTTGTGTTAATGAATTTAATTGGAAAATTATTATAGATAGAATACTTACTTTAATTTTTCAGCCAAAAACAGATATGGTTTCGGCAGGTGATGTTGCCAGATATTTGGATTGTTTGGATCGTTGCTGAATAGTTTAAAATAATCATCATCAGGATATAAAACGATAGTATTTCCCGTTCTTACATAATAATTACTCTTGTAGTATTGAGGTGTTATAAAACCTGGGATGTGTTTTTTAACCGCTCTGGACACCATTTTGCCTAAAAATCTCTGATAATTTCTCTGTGCTTTTTCACTGGGTTTGCTCATTCTATTATATATATGTCTTAGCACAAGATTTTTAGGAAATTTTTGTTTTTTTATAATTGCTTTGGCATTACGAAACGGGTTTACAGCTGTAAAGTCAGCCACGGTTTGAACTGTAAACGGCACATCAGGAACCCAGTCAGCTGTATTAACAACATTATAAGCCCAACCATCTTTTGTCATATTTTCATAATCGTATGCGTAATACAAATTACCTGGCTTTGGCCCGGCGCTGCAGTATGTTTTGAAACGGATATCTTTTGGCAATTTATTTTCAAATTGTAAATTTTGGAGGTATGAGTTGAGCAGAAACGTTATGCCGGCGCCCTGGCTATGTCCTGTTAAAATAAAATCTTTAATACCGGCCTTGTAGCAGGAATCAATTTTATGTTCAATACTTTTTGATAAATAAGCCATGGCCACAAACCATCCTACATGCACAGCAGCATTTGGATTGTTGGATAGCGTATAAGTGAATTTAAAATTTTTATCTAATTGCAAGTCACCTTTTGCTGGAATCATTGCCGCATAAAGATTCGCTAAAAAGCTTGCATCAGTTTGTATGCTGCCTTGCACGGCTATAACAGCAACCGCTTTGGTATTATGTATCCATAAATCCCAAATGTTATCAAATGCAACAACAGGGGAGCGGTAGACAAATTTGAATTCCTGCGGATTGGGAAAGTCTTTCAAATCATTCCATTTATCAACAGGGATATGTGCTTTTTGATTGATCTTGAGTGTCTCAATATATTCTGCTTTATCGAAGCCCGGTTTCAGGACCTGTGCAAACACACTTTGACATGAGATTAATCCTATTAATAAATATTTAAAGTAGAAGTGTTTTGTTTTCATGTTGCCGTTAATTTTTTATAAAGCCTTTGCATATGGTTATTATTTTAAAAATAAAAAATGTATGTTCACAGCTGTTAATGCGGAGCTCTAAAACTTCTCTGTTTCTTTGCCCTGATTGTTGTAAAGAAATTTGTTTCGATTTCAATACTCACCACATGGAATTTTTTTCAGTATCAAGCCTTTTTGAAAAGCTATTTCTTTTCGATTTTTAAAAACCATCTTTCCATTCTTTTCTTCCAAATTTCCGTAGCCTTCAATGGCTACACTATCTTGTATTAAAAATACAACCTGCCTGGTTGATCGAATGCCTTCGGACATATGAGTGTAGTCGGCAAGCAGTGTATCGCCATACAGATGTCCGTCTAAATCGCCTGTATTGTTATCCTTTTCATGAAACTTATACAATAACCGACCGGTAACTACATTGGGAAATACTTCGACTTTAAGAAAAAAACTGTCTTTCCCAATTGTACTGGAATAACATGTTGAGGCTGGTATCATTATTTTGTTTTCAATCACTTTTGAAGTATCCTTTGTATTGGTTGCTAATGCAGATTGTACGGGCCTGTTGTTGCATGATGCAATAGCAATTGCTGCCATTAATAATACTACGATTGAATGTTTCATATATTTTTGTTTAGCTATCGTTCTTTAATTTCAGTCTGCCTTTCTGTAAATGAAGCGTTATTTTTTCTTGCAATACATAGAACTGTTGGCAGCACTATCAGCGAATATTTTTATCAATAGTAGTTTCTCTGTATTGTCATTAAAGGATATTAATGCCACGGAAGCAATAATCATAAATAGTTCCTGTTCCATGGTTCTATTTAGAATTGGTTTTAATACAATACATTATTTCGGTTGATCAGCAGAAACGCCTTGCAGTTTTGCAAGCAAGATTTTCCCGTTATTGAGCAGTAACTGATTATTTATAATGTTCCAGTTATTTACATGGCTTAATGCAGTAAGAAATTGTGACTCATCCTTGCCGGGACATGCCATTCTTGTGGTAGCAAGGGGAGAGAATTTAATTTTGTGAACAGCAGATAATTCAAATGTGCCATTTAAGCGATTACAGCCGGCTGAGCCTGACACTCTGCTTACCTGCCCCGGGAAAAATAAAAGGTGTGGATTATTTGTACTGTCCGATGCAACTGGCCGTCCATTAAGTTCTATAAGATTCCATTTATATTGGAAAAGCGTTTCACTGTCTCCGGAAACCGCCTGAGTAGTTACCAAATGAGTATGATGGCAACTGCATAAAATAATTATTATCCCCAATGAAATAAACAAAGTAATTGTCTTTTTCATAAATTAAAAAATTCTATAGAAATCTATATGCTTAATGAACCCTGAAAAATATCGCACCTGATCTTTACTTAGTACAATTTAATATTGATTACGGTTCAATTAAAAATAAAATAAATGCTGAACGCAATAATACATACAGGTGTAATTGCTTAAAAATAATGAATGAGCAAAACAATCTTTAATATTTTTTGTCTTAATTATTTATATGAAAAAACTTGTTCAAATTTTTTGAAAGATTAATTTTGTTGCCAAACACCTGGTTACACGTGTTAAAAACAAAACGCTTACCCGGTAATAAACAACTGATAACAGAAGTATACTAATTCCATTTTCATTGCATTTTTAACAGCCAACATGAATTAGATAAGCGTGTTAATAAAAATCTTTTATAAATTATCCTGACAAAACACTTCATTAGCCTATAATCATTATTCAATAATCAAATTAAAGTTTTAAAGTATGAGTATCCTTAAAGAATTTAGAGAATTTGCTGTTAAAGGCAATGTTGTTGACTTAGCTATAGCAGTAGTTTTAGGCGCAGCGTTCGGAAAAATAGTATCTGCTTTTACAGACAGTATTATTGCGCCTATACTTGCTTTGGTTGTAGGTAAAGTGGATATTGCTCACGTGAGCCTCACCATTGCAAGCACAGTATTCCCTATTGGGATTTTGCTGCAAGCCATTATTGATTTTATTTTAGTAGCATGGGTATTATTCCTCATCATAAAGGGAATGAATGTGATGAATAGAAGAAAAGAAGCGCAAGCTGTTCTTCCGCAAACACAAAAATATACCATTACCGAGCAATTGCTTATGGAGATAAGAGACAACTTAAATAACGGTTCAGGGAAAAGTACAGATATAAAAGTATAACTGCAAGAACGCTAAACATGGTTTTACAGTAAAAGGAAGTTGATTTTTTATTTATACAAACAATAAATAAGAAATGAAACTTCTTCAAAACATACATCCAATTTTTTTTCTTACTGGTAGCTACTATTCCTGAAGTTAGCGGAGATGCAATAATATGAACATGCATCTGTAACCGCACGGAATAGCAAGAATAGGTTTTGCTATAATTGGTACTATACTCTTATTAGGTTATGGTTATTTTTAAATTTAGCACCGGTAAAATTCAGCCAGGTAGTTGGTCTTTATATAGCTACTATTTATCTTTTGGCAGATAATAAATTATATCGCTTTTAAATCAGTGCCTTCTTTACCTGTTATAATAGGTGGAGTGCCTGTAATTTGCGGAGGATTAATTATTACATTTTGAAAGCTCTATAATCGTCTTTTCTAACTTATATATAGTTACGTTTATGTATTATACAATTATTTGTTTTATAGAACGTTATCGTAGGAAATTCCTGCCAGATGAGAAACTTTTACCTTTGTATTAAAATAAAAATAACCTTTTTATTTTTATTTGTTTCTCCTGCCATTTTTGCACAGTTAACCGGTATAAAAACTATTCCCGGGGATTACGCAACCATTTCTGCAGCCGTAACTGATCTAAATTCTTCCGGCGTTGGCACTGGCGGCGTTACATTTAACGTTGCTGCTAATTATGCAGAAACGATTTCAGCTACGATATCTCTTACCGCAACAGGTACATTATCTAACCCGATTTTGTTTCAAAAAGATCCGGCTGGCGTTGGCGCAAATCCTTTAATAACAGCTTATACCGGCGGCACAGCAACACCTGCAAGTGCAGTGCAGGATGGTGTATGGAGACTTACAGGTTCAGATTATGTAACCATTAGTTTTATTGATGTAAGAGATAATCCTGCAAATACAACGAATCCTTCAACAATGGAATATGGATACGCTTTATATAAGGCAAGCACAACTGACGGTTGCCAGTACGTAACTATTCAAAATTGCACCATTACGCTCAATAGAATTAATAATGCAACTGCAACAGCACCGATGACAGAAGGCTCTGCAGGTATTATTGCAATGAATGCTACTGCAACGGCAGCTAATATTTCCGTTACCCCGACAATTGCGGCCGGTTCAAATTCCAATAATAAATTTTATGGAAATACAATCCAAAATTGTAATATAGGGATTTCGATGATAAGTTATGCTCCGTCGAGCTCATTTACCTTAGCAGATAACAATAACGATATTGGCGGTAGTTCTGCTGCTACAGGTAACACAATCATAAACTATGGTGGCGCTTCCGCGGCCGCAAATGCTGCCGCCGGAATACGTACATTAGCGCAATATGGATTAAATGTATCTTATAACACTATTAATAGTAACAACGGCGCTGGTATTAATCATGCTAACATTTTGCGTGGTATTTTTATTAATACTGCAAAAAGCGCCGGTTCAACTATTAGTTATAATACAGTTACAGTTAAAGGCGGAGGCACAACCCAGCAGTTAACAGGTATCGAAAATGCTTCCGGCTCAACTGCTGCCAGTAATACAGTAAACATCAATAATAATAAGGTTACCAATTGTACTTATACTTCAGCAACCAGCGGCAGTTTTTATGGTATATATAATACAGGTACACCTTCGTTAGTTGCTATTAGTAATGACACCGTTTCAAATAATTCCAGTTCAGCTACGAGTGCAGTTAATACTGCCGGTTATTTTTACGGCATCTTTAATTCCGCTGCCGGACCGGCAGTAACAATAAACGGCAATACATTAACAGGCAATTCCACAGCTAATTCAGTAGGAGGATTTTTTGATATTGTTAATAGCGGAGCGACACCTGTTTTAAATATAAACAGCAACACTATAGCGGGTGATACCACTGCTACCATTACCGGTTTGCATTATTCGATTTATAATTCCGGATCTGTACCAACAACTATAAATATTAATGCAAATAGTATAGGAACAAGCGTTTCTCCTTCAATAAAATTTACAGCAGCCAATGCAACAGCCCAATCATTTATTTACAACTATAAGGGAACAAGTGCGGCTGCTTTATCTATCAGTAATAATAATTTTTTCAATGTTTTATATGCAACTGCCACTGCTGCGTCCAACACTTATATCTCAAACGGCTATGCAACCCGTTCCCAGGCAATAAACAACAATACGTTTACTAATTTAAATGTTAACATAACAGGCAGTTTCACTTTTATTTCAAACAGTGTAATTGTTTCTTCTACAGGTACACAAAATGTAAACAGCAATTCTATCAACGGGAGTTTTACAAAAGCCGCCGGGGGAACTGTTACACTGTTTACAAGCTCTGTAGCTTCCGTTGCAGGAAGTGTTATTAATAACAACAATAATAACTTTTCAAATATTACACTTACCGGTACAACCGTTATGGCCGGATGGTATAATACGGATGCAGGGGCTTCAACTAAAACAATACAAAATAATACCTTCAGCAATTGGACTGTGGGAACCGGCGCAGTTAACGCTATGAATGTAAATATTACAGGCTCCGGCAATGCCATTACAGGCAATATAATAAATACTATTACCGGCGCAGGAAGTATTACAGGGATAACAACTGCTGCAGGAAATGATAAGATTTATTCAAACACAATCAATACACTTTCTACAACCGGTGCTGCTACTGCAGTTACCGGTATTTTAGCAACTGCAGGAACAAATAAAAATATTTATAATAACAAGATATATGACCTTTCAGCTAATAGTGCAGCCGCTACAGTAAGCGGTATCACTGTTTCAGGAACAACAATCGTTACAGTAAACATTTATAATAATTTGATCGGCGATTTGCGTTCACCAATTGCTAATACATCAACTGATGTAATAAGAGGTATTAATCTAACCGCAACTGCGCTTAACTCAACCTTAAACGTTTCTTATAATACAGTTTATCTCAATGCTACCTCTTCAGGAGCCATTTTTAGTACTACAGGAATTTATCATGCTGCCAGCGCCACCGCAACAACTGCAACTCTTAATCTCAGAAATAATATTATAACAAATACGTCAACACCAAATGGAACAGGATTAA
>CAXSDW010000025.1:0-37873 GCA_964236235.1 uncultured Chitinophagaceae bacterium | reverse complement strand
GGTATTGAGAGCGAAAATGTGTATTAAGATTGTTCGAGTCATTTGTTGAATCATATGAAAAATGGTGCTCAACGGCCATAGTTGAAAACCATTTATTAGCTTCATGCAGAAAGCTTATATGAGCAAGGTCTTCTTTTGCAGTATTAAAGGCAATTACATTAAATTTTAATAGATTCTTTTGCGCTATAACAGGTTGATTAACAAATATTTTTAAGAAGCAATATAAAATTATTAAACAGATCTTTTTTTTGCAAATTATCATTCTTATTTTATATTATTAGGCATTATACACCTTCTCTTTACACGCCTCCATAAGTTTTGAAGTTTCAAGAAATACTTTATCTAAATTTGGCTGGTCTTTGCAATCTATTACACGGTGAATTGTATGGTCTAAAGGCGCCCATCTTTCCGGCTCACCATCCATACTTATAATTACAGCAGGCGTTTTTATTGCAGAAGCTATGTGCGAAACTCCTGTGCAATTGGCAATAAGCATAAATGCATTTTTAATTAGCAAGGCTACGCCGCCTAAGCTGGTTCTGCCGGTAAGGTCAATAACAGGATAATGTATACATTTTATAAGTTCCCTTGTAATGTCCTGCTCTTCTAATGTGCCGGTAACTACAATTGTAAAGCCCTGTTCAAAACAATAATCAGCTAATGCAGCAAAGTATTGCGGCGCCCATTGCCTCCATGCGCCGCGTGAGCCCGGGTGAATACATACATACTTTTTATTAATAACGGGCACACTCAAGTCGTCCAGTTGTTTGTAATCAGTTTGTGTAAATGGAAACTCCAGATCATGCCCTTGTGATTCTATTCCAAGATGCGCCATCAAAGCAATGTGCCTGTATATTTCTGAACCGTAGTTTGGATATTCCATAAACAATGCAGAGGAAACATAACTTTCTTTGTTATAAAAACCGGCAACATGCTTTGCATCAAACTGAAACATTAATGGATTTACGATTGTTCCATTACCCTGCATTTGTAAAACAAGGTCAAACTCTTCAACCTTCATTTGGCTGATAAATCTATTTAGTTGTTCTTCGTCGTATGGTTGTTCCGGCAAACCTTTACAGCCGGGAAAATGAATAAACCTGTCTAAATACACACTAAATCTTTGCACAAAAGCTTTAGCCCAGGGCAAACCAAGCAAAGTGATTTCCGCATGAGGATAGGCATGCCGCAGACTGCGTATCGCCGGAACTGTACAAAGCATATCACCTAACTGTAATGCACGAAAAACAGCAATTTTTTTTATTTCATTTTCCGGCAATATCATAGTGAAAACTTTTTATACCTAAATGAGCCATACAATGTCCAGAAAACTGATAGAAAAGGAATAAGAACTGAAGTGGCGATCATTTCTATTATATGAGACGGTCTTTTTGAAGTTCCTCTTAATCTTTTCAATATAAACCGGACAACAAGTAACAACCACACTGTAATAGAAGCAGCAAATGCCACAGGCTTATGCATTATATAACTTATAACAGCCACCAAAAGCAGTATTACTATTGCATAATAATTCCATAATGGTTTAGCGCCTATTTTTTCTTTGTATAATACCGGGTGTTTCTTTTGCAATAACGCATTGTATTTAGTTTTCTTTTGCTCTTTTAAACTCACTCCCCATGTTGCATTTCTTACAGGATGAACTACTATTGCTTTATCAACTTTTATAATAGGAACTGATGCTGAGATGAACTTAAATTGTAATTCGCTGTCTTCACGCCAGGCAATTGGAAACTCTTCATCAAAGCCACCAACCTTTTTAAACGCCTGATTTGTGCAGGCACAATTAGCAGTTATAAACTCTGCAGTTTCCAGGTTGGCAATGTTCTTTTCATAATCTGTGGGCTCATGAGCAAGCGGCACAATTGTTTTACCGCTAAAGGAAATTTCTTTTTGACCATTTATACAATACGCTTCCCAAAAGGCCCGGATCCAGTGATTATCAGGAAGGCAATCATCATCAGTAAACAAGATCAATTCGCCTCTTGCAAGGCCTGCTCCTTTATTTCTTGCGGCAGCAGGGCCGGCTTTACATTGAAGGCTTGTATAAAATATATTAGTATGATTATTTTTAAAAGAAACTACCTCATTTTGTGTTTCCTCATCAGGGCCGTCTGTTACTACAATTACTTCATAATCTTCTTGTAAAAAAGTCTGGTTTGTTAAGGCAGTTAAACATTTGCCCAGTAATTGAGGCCTTTTAAAAGTAGGGATAACAACAGAAATCTTTATGTTCATATTTACTTTTCTAACAAGAACGAATTGATAACTAAAGCATCAAATGGAGACGTCCAGAAACATTCTATGGCATCCCTCGGTGTGCAAACTATCGGTTCGCCTCTTGTATTGAATGATGTATTTATCAGCACAGGCACACCTGTTAATTTCTTAAATTCTTTTAAAAGATTATAATATAAAGGATGCTGTTTCTCATTAACTGTTTGAATACGGGCAGTATTATCCACATGGCGAACGGCTGGTATTTTATCAGCTTTGCCTTCTTTTACATTGTACACAAAAAGCATGAAGGGAGAATAAACTGCATTCTCAAACCACTCCCCTGCGTCTTCTTCTAAAACAACCGGCGCAACAGGCCTGAAATCTTCACGGTCTTTTATTTCATTGAGCCGCTGTTGCATAGAAGCATTTATGGGCGAAGCCAGTATTGACCGGCTTCCTAGGGCACGCGGCCCAAATTCCATTCGTCCCTGGTACCATCCTATCACTTTGTCTTCGGCGAGTATGGCTGCTGTTTCTTCAGCTATGTTAGTTAATTTTTTATAAGGCACTTTTGTCCATTTTAAAAACTGCTCTATTTCTTCATCCTCATATTCCGGACCCCAGTAAACATGATCCATTTCAAAGCGCTGAAACCCCTTTTTATTTTTTTGAGAATCAACCCAAAGCGCTGCACCTAATGCTGTGCCTGCGTCGCCGGATGCTGGTTGCACCCAAATATTTTTAAAAGGAGTATTGTCTCTTATCACTGCATTCATCACACAGTTAAGCGCAACACCACCTGCCATGCATAGGTTATCACATTGGGTTTTTTCATGAAGCCAGAGGGATAATTTTACAGCCGTTTCTTCCAGCACTTTTTGCAGGGAATGTGCAATGTCAAAATGCTTTTCAACGAACGGTTCGTTTCTTATGCGGGCTTTACCTAAAAGTTCTTCATAGTTCACTTGTTTAATACAGTATTTACCTTCGTCCTTAATATTTATTATTGACCGGAAAGCATCAAGATAAACGGGCTTGCCATAAGAAGCGAGCGCCATCACTTTATATTCGTCTGATGAATGAAGAAAGCCGAGGTGAGTTGTAATTGCTTCATATAAAAGCCCTAAAGAATTGGGCATATAAACTTCGGACAATAAGCTAAGATTATTTTTATCCCCCAAATAATAACTGCTCGTTACCTTCTCCCCTCTTCCATCAAGCACCATTACAGCAGCCTTTTCAAAAGGCGAAGGAAAAAAAGCGCTGGCAGCATGAGCAATATGATGATTTACAAAATGCCATTTATTTACGTCTGCCTTGCTGCCAATAAATCGTTTTTGCAAATGATGGGGATAACCATCAGCAAGCTGGCCCGGAGCATTTACAATAAATGATAAGAATAAAGGATCCCATTCAGAATTCCATTCCTCAGCTTTAGGATTTAGGTGCGGCTGAAGGGGTAATTCAATCTGCGAATCAGAAACGTGATCGCCGAGTAAAATAAATGGATCAAACGAATAAGCGATATCATCTACATCATTTAAATGAATACCAGCAATTTTTAAACAATAATCAATTGCATTAAAAGGCAATTCATAAGCTGAAAATGGAATAGGCCGTTTGCCATGTTTTATATGAGTAAATCTCTCTTCTTCAGCTGCCGCTAAAAGCTTCCCTTCTTTAATAATACATGCCGATGAATCATGAAATGCAGCGTTAATTCCTAATATATACATAGCTAATTTATACCTTTTAAGTTTTGAGCCTTTATTCAAATACCAAACCATTACCTGTGGTGCTGGTAAAAGATGCTGCATAAATGAATACCCCGGCAATAAACTGTTTTTAAGAAAAATTTAGCAGCGTCTTGTTGTTAATCATACCCAAAACGTGTGGAAAATTGTCCATATGTTTTTTAAAGACGCTTATAGTGGGTTCACTTCTTCTTGTATTCATGCAGTAAGGGAGAAGTGGCATTATTTTAATTAACAGTGTTTATCAGCACCCGATTAATGAACGATACTAATTTATATCCGAACCGAAAGCTTAAAATTTTTACGTGGCATATTCACGGCACTTATCTGTATTATTTGTCGAAGGGCAATTTTGAAATTTACATACCTGTTAATAAAGAGAAGGATGAGGGTTATTATGGCCGCGGCAGTACATTTCCCTTTGGCAATAATGTAATTGAAGTGCCTGTAAATGAAGTGAAAGATTGCAGCTTTGATTGCATTCTTTTTCAAACCAATAAAAATTATCTTATTGATCAATACCAGGTTTTATGTGAAGAGCAGCGGAACCTCCCACGCATTTATTTAGAACATGATCCTCCCGGAAAACATCCAACAGATCAAAAGCACATTGTACATGATCCTGCTGTGTTAATGGTGCATGTAACTCCTTTTAATAAATTAATGTGGCATAATGAAATCAGCACCGTTAAAGTAATAGATCATGGAGTTATAAAACCTGCGGCAGCTTACTCCGGAGAATTAGAAAAAGGGATTGTTGTTATTAATCATCTGCATCAGCGTGGGCGCAAATTAGGTGCCGATATATTTACAGAAGTAAGTAAATATATACCGCTTGATCTTGTTGGAATGGGTACTAAAGAGTATGGCGGATTAGGTGAGGTTTTGCATCCGCAGTTGCCTTCTTTTATAAGCAGGTACCGTTTTTTATTTAATCCTATAAGATATACAAGTTTAGGACTTGCTGTGTGCGAAGCGATGATAACAGGAATGCCAATTGTAGCGCTTGCTACTACCGAATATGTTACTGTTCTTACCAATCAGGTTTCAGGAATAATTCATACAGACATAGATTATCTTATCCAACAAATGAAAGCGCTTTTGAATAATAAATCTCTGGCTGTATCGCTTGGTGAAGAAGGCAAAAAAGTTGCTGAAAAACGCTTTAACATTGAACGCTTTACCAAAGAATGGGAAGAAACATTTCAAATGGCTGTAATACCAAAAATAAAGTATGATAAAAAAGAGAATAGCATTCATTAGTGAACATGCTTCGCCATTAGCCATATTAGGCGGCATTGATAATGGTGGCCAAAATGTATATGTGGCTGAGCTGAGTAAAGAGCTTGCACATAAAGGTTATCATGTAGATGTATTTACAAGGAATGATAATGAGCAGTTAAGCGAAGTGGTACAATGGCTTCCCGGAGTTCGTGTAATTAACATAAAAGCGGGGCCCCAGGTTTTTGTAGAAAAAGAAAAGTTGCTGCCTTATATGAATGAGTTTACGTATAATATGCTTCGTTTTATAAAGCATGAAAAAATACGCTACGAGGTAATACATGCAAATTTCTTTATGTCGGGTCTTGTCGCTTCTAATATTAAAAGAGAAATTCATATTCCTTTTGTTATTACATTTCATGCATTAGGATTAGTGAGGCTGGCACATCAAAAAGAAATGGACAAGTTTCCGGTTGAGCGCTTTGATATAGAAAGAATGATAGTGAACGATGCCGACCAGCTAATTGCAGAATGTCCGCAGGATAAGGAAGACCTAATTCAATATTATGATGCAGATCCTGATAAAATAACTATCGTTCCCTGTGGTTTTAATCCGCAGGAATTTTATGAAATAGATAAAACATTAGCCAGGAAAAAACTCCAATTGAATACTAACGAAATCGTGTTATTACAGTTAGGAAGAATGGTGCCACGCAAAGGGGTTGATAATGTTATCAGGTCGTTAGGTAAGATGAATGGAAGTTTACAAAATACACGGTTATTGGTAGTAGGCGGAGAAAGCGATATACCTGACGAAAAGCTGACGCCGGAAATTGGCCGCTTAAAAAAGATAGCCAGCCAGGAAAATGTAACTGAGCATGTAACTTTTACCGGCAGAAAAAGACGTGATGTATTAAAATATTTTTATGCTGCTGCGGATATTTTTATCACAACACCTTGGTATGAGCCTTTTGGCATTACACCCCTGGAAGCTATGGCCTGCGGCACTCCTGTGATTGGGTCAAATGTTGGCGGAATAAAATATAGCATTGAAGACGGCAAAACCGGGTTCCTGGTTCCACCGCATGATCCATTGGCATTGGCAAAAAAAACAGAGCAGTTAATACATGATGAAGCGCTTTTATCAGCAATGAAAAAGAATGCTGTGAAACATGTAAATAAATTTTTTACATGGAAAAGTGTCGCCTATTCAATAAGCAGGCTTTATGAGAAAGTTGCGTACGATTACAAAAAACATCCGCAACATAGTAAGGTTATCACCTTAACTGATTTTACTATTAAGAATATAGAAAACATATTGCACGAATCTTTTATACCCAGGTTACATACTCAACCTAAAATAGCAAAATGAAGAAAGCTGTGTTCATTGATAAAGATGGAACGCTGATAAAAAATGTACCTTATAATATTAATGCTCAACTGGTAAGATTGGAACCGCATGCCGGAAAAGCGTTGCACTTATTAAAACAAAATAATTATTTCCTCATTGTCATATCTAATCAGTCAGGTATTGCACAAAATTATTTTGGTGAGAACGATCTTGAACAAATTAACGCTGAAATACAAAAGCAGCTTTTGTCTTATAATGTACAGCTTGATGGTTTTTATTATTGCCCGCATTTACCCGGCGGAATAATAACAAAGTATGCGATTGACTGTGATTGCCGCAAACCAAAACCTGGTTTACTATTGAAAGCGGCAAAAGATTTTGATATTGATCTTAACCAATCCTGGATGATCGGTGATATACTAAATGATGTAGAAGCCGGTAAAGAAGCAGGCTGCAAAACAATTTTAATTGATAATGGTAATGAAACCGAATGGTTACTAAACGAACATAGAACTCCGCACTTTAAAGCAAAAGACCTGCATGAAACTGCAGACATAATTACAAAAGGAGAAAACAAAAATGCAAAACGTTCAAGTAAATTCCTGGCAAAATTGTAAAAATATTTTAGTTATCAGGCCTGATAACATGGGAGACGTAATAATGATGTCTCCTGCGCTTCGTGCTTTAAAAGAAACCTTTGGCTGTCGCATTACATTGCTTACATCAAAAATGGGAAGTTTAATAACTCCGCACATTTCTTACATAGATGAAACATTAGTTTACGATCTTCCGTGTGTAAAAACCAGTAATTCGCTGCAACCGGGCGACTGCCTGGACCTAATCGAAAAGCTTAAGGCATTACATTTTGATGGCGCCATCATTGCCACAGTATATAGCCAAAACCCTTTGCCAGCCGCCATGATAGCCTTTATGGCCGGCATCCCGCTTCGCCTTGCGTATTGCAGGGAAAACCCCTATGAGTTGTTAACGCACTGGATACCTGACAAAGAACCTTATTCATTTATTGTTCACCAGGTAATAAGAGAGTTAAACATGGTTGCTTACATTGGAGCCCGAACTAATGATGATACTTTATCGCTTAGTTATCATAAAGATGCTTATCATACCGCCATCGAAAAACTCACCCTGGTGGGTGTAAATACTAGTAAGCCATGGCTTATTTTACATGCCGGAGTGAGTGAAGTTAAAAGGGAATATCCATTGTCTCTTTGGATAAAAACTGTTGCACGCTTGTCCGAGGTTACAGATACACAAATCTTACTTACAGGTGTTGATACAGAAAAGCAACTGTCTGACAAAATTTATGAAGGCTCCGGCAAAGGAACATTTTCTGTAGCAGGTTTATTTAATATAGAAGAGTTTATAGCTGTAGTATCATATGCGCAACTGGTGATTTCAGTTAACACTTCTACTGTGCATATTGCTGCTGCTGTTAATACTCCCGTGATTGTATTGTATGCGCTTACCAATCCGCAGCACACTCCATGGAAAGTACCTTCAGTGGTATTGCCTTATAAAGTGCCGCGAAACAGGCAAAGTAAAAATGAAGTAATAAAATATGTTAATAAAAGATATTTTGAACAAATTATTACACCTCCATCACCTGCCAGGATAGTAAGGAATGCTATAAAGCTTTTGTCTCAGACTCATGCCACGCATGAACTGCCTTTAAATAACTTATCACTTATTAATTGAGATATTTACGGAATGGCCTTAAATATTTAATGCCTTGTGAAGTGCAAAACCTCGCAGGCACCTCATAGCTTGTGTCTTCCCTGAGCTTTCCTTTTGATAAAAGAAAAGCGGTTCGGCGGAAGGGAACTTTACTTACAATACTGCCGGTAAAGGATAAAATTAAAGTAATGAAGATTTGAAAATTCGTTCTCAGTTCCAGTAAGAAATTATTCTGTTTTTTGAAAAGCATCAGATAGATAAAGTAAAAATTCTGCCATACTTTAAAGTGTATTTTTAAATAATTATCACAACTAAATGCATAGATAAAAAGTGCAAACGCAATTTCTATCTTTTAAATTTAAGATTAAGCAAAATGCAGGTTACCGAAAAACTCGGGCAAATGAAAATCGGGTGATGTAGCAATAATATTATTCCAGGCCAAAAAATGCGGTTCAGTTAATTGGTCACCACATTTATAAAAATTAACCTTACAATCCCGGCCCTTTAAATTTGTAATATTATTATGCACAAAAACTTCGGTCGGAATTGCGGCTACCAATTCCCAATAAACAGGGTTACCATTACCATTTACTGCATGCTCAATTATAATTAGCCGCCTTACCTGGTTGATAGTTTCTTCATTAAGCATTTTTCGATGCTCCCTTTCCTTTCCATATCCAAATAAGCAGGTTCCAATACAATTAAACTCAAGGTTGTAATACTCTTCGTTACCATCAAATGAAATAAAAAATTCCAGGCAGCTATCTTCATGCACAGGTGTATTCACAAAAGAATGTAGCCCCCGGATTGATTTTTCATGAACATAATATTTGAGCAAAATACCATCATAACTGTAAGCAATGGCAAACGACACTTCAGGATTTTCAGTTAACGTATTCCACGGCGCTCTTTTAATGGAATTCCGTTCAAGCTTATCCAGCGCTGCTGATATAGCTTGCAGCGTTGTATTATGATTTATGAAATTCAAATAAGGAACGCTTATAGCTGACATGATAATTTAATTTTTGAGTAGATAAAAAGCCAATCAATTAAAAAGGCTAAGCTCATTTTCTTTCTCATTAATACCTTATTCAGGCATTATATTTTATAAATTCCACAGCAATGTATGCTGAAATTTTTTTTGCAAAATAATACGCATTGAAAGAATCAATATGCAAACATTATGCAATCGTTTGATACAGACACACAAACGATTGCGCTATTATTTGAACAAAGTAAAGCAGCTAAAGTTTATGACAATTAATTTTTGCGGTAATGAAAAACTTGTGGTTAAAAATGATGATTGATCTTAAAAAGTTAGTTGGATTCTTTGAGATTTTAAAATTTTTCAAAGGGATAAAAACAATTACACATTAAATCTGAAATGCATCACATCGCCATCATTTACTAAATATTCTTTTCCCTCTATTCTTAACTTACCATTTTCACGACAGGCGGCTTCGGAGCCATATTGTATAAAATCTTTGTAAGCTATTACCTCGGCTTTTATAAATCCTTTTTCAAAATCAGTATGAATAACACCCGCGGCCTGCGGCGCCTTCCAGCCATGTTGTATTGTCCAGGCCCTTACTTCCTGAACACCTGCGGTAAAGTAAGTTAATAAATTAAGCAGCTTATAAGCTGAATGGATAAGGCGATCTAACGCAGGCTCAGTCATTTTGTATTCGTCCATCAACATTTTACGATCTTCCTCTGTATCAAATTCGGCTATCTGCGCCTCAATGGAATTATTCATAATTATAACCTGTGCATTTTCATCTTTTACTGCAGCTGATAAAAGATCAGAAAATTTATTGCCGGTATGCATTGAAGTTTCATCTACATTGGCTACATATAACACAGGTTTTTCAGTTAGTAAAAAAAGATCCGCAATAGCCGCTCTATCTTCTTTTGATAATGAGAGGCTCCGGATACTTTTTCCCTGTTCGAGTGTTTTTTTACATTGTAACAATACTGCATGTTCAGCCTTTGTTTTAGGATCACTTGTCTTAAGTAATTTTTCCACTTTAGCTATCTTCTTCTCAATTGCATCAAGGTCTTTTAACTGAAGCTCGGTATCTATAATTTCCTTATCGCTAACAGGGTTTATTGCTCCTTCATCACGAAGAATATTTTCATCTTCAAAACATCTTACCACATGAATAATGGCATCTACTTCTCTTATGTTGGCAAGAAATTTATTTCCCAATCCTTCTCCTTTACTGGCGCCTTTTACAAGTCCTGCAATATCCACTATCTCAATTTGAGTTGGTACAATTCTGTCCGGCTTTACAAGTCCGGCAAGTTTGTTTATTCTTTCATCCGGAACGTTAACCAGTCCTACATTTGGCTCAATAGTACAAAAGCGATAATTGCTTGCCTGTGCTTTTGCACTGTTGCTTACGGCATTAAAAAGTGTTGATTTTCCTACGTTTGGTAATCCTACAATACCTGCCTGTAAAGCCATATTTTATTTGTGATTTTCTTTTCTTAAATGATAGCCGTTTACTAATCCAATTTTAATTTGCGGTCGCAAAGATAACCGAATAACGGTGTAAACATTTGGGAATTATAAATAAAGCGCCTTCATCATCTTACTGATTATTGACATAATTTTAAACTTTTTTGCAGCTATTTAAATATCAAATATCATTATGAATCTTTTGGCTAAAGTATTTATTATTATATCTTTTGCAACAACTACAGCTGCATGTAAAAGTAATAATCACACGGGTTATAATGACGATAATAAAATCCTGAGTGCGGCTGACAGCCCACATCTTAAGGATACAGCTTCAAAAAGTAAGGTAATAAGTAAACCCGATTCGCCGTACACAAATAACACTGCAGCAAATGAAATAGCCGCCGGCCCGGAACAGGAATTTATCAATTTTGCATTACCAAAAAACAGCAGAGAAATTGTTTTGTTAAATGCCTGTTTAGCTCATGGCACTTCTAAAGAATTAAAGCAGCATTCTCTAATGATGTGGAAAGATCACAAATCACTTGAAGCAGAATTAAAAGGATATGTGGCGAAACATCCTGCCATTATTATACCGAAGGATACTTCAACTATAATAACAATAACTGATAAAACGGGCGCAGACTGGGATAAAGCATGGATAGATAAAATAATTGAGGAGCATGATGAATTGCTTAATAAATTTCAATCTGCAAGATCTAATATAAATGATCCCGTTCTTGTCATCTTAATAACTAATGCTATTCCTGTTTTGCGGTCACATCTTGCAATGGCAAAAACTTTACAAAGCCATTTTAAATAAGTGAGTGAAAAATTACAATTTACCAGCTCTAAAGTTTAGTAAATTTTAATAACTACGGACATAACTTGTTATTAATTTAAAATTTCTAAAAAATTGTTAGCTATGTCAAGGTGTTCTTTTTGTTTTAACAAAGGCATTTTATCAAATGATTTAAGCAGCATACCAAGTCTTGGGTTTTGAATAAAAAAGTCCCGGTGCACATGCATAAAACGCCAAAACAAACCGTCCCAAACCTGCTGCCACGACCCTTTTTCCCAGTTACCCATTTTCATAAGATAGTTACTTCCACTTATATAAGGCTTTGTCATCATTAATCCGCCATCGGCAAATTGCGTCATGCCATATGTATTTGGCACCATCACCCAATCATACGCATCTACATACATTTCCATAAACCAGCGGTACACATCATCAGGATCAAATTCACAAAGCAGCATAAAATTTCCCATCACCATAAGCCTTTCAATATGGTGTGAATAGCCGCTTTGCAAAACCTTTGTAACCACTACATCCACTGGGTGTATACCAGTTTTGCCTGTCCAAAAAGAGGAAGGTATTTTTCTTTTAAAGCCCCAATAATTTTTAGTACGCTGTAACCGGCCTTCGCGTTCATAAACAATACGGATGTACTCCCGCCAACCCATAATTTGTCTTATAAATCCTTCGAGAGAGTTAAGCGGAATATCGTACTCAACAGCAGCCTGCAGAGCCTTATCAATAATTTGCTGAGGTGTGAGCAATCCAATGTTCAGCATTGGTGTAAGTGCTGAGTGATAAAGCAAACCTTGCTCTTTAACCATTGCATCTTCATACACGCCAAACTTTGCAAAGCGTTGTTGTAAAAAATCGTTAAGCCATTTTTCAGCTTCTTTAAATGACACCGGGAAAAATCCTTCCTTTTTAAAAAAAGGTGGTTCCGTATTGCCGTAATTTGATGAATAATTTTTTTCTACATAAGCAATAGCTTCACTTACAAATATATTCTCTTTTGGCAACGGAATACCAGGTATAACCTCGCCTTTAGGAAACTTAAGCCTGTTCTCATAATCGTACGTCCACTTGCCACCGATAGGCTTGCCATCCGGCTCCAGCAGCAGTTTTCGCTGCTTACGCTGTTCAATATAAAAGTCCGTTTGAAAGTAAGTTCCTCTGCTGTCGAAAAAATCATTAACATCACTAATAGTATTCAGGAAAGAAGGTGAAGCGTATTCAACAAGCGCTATTTCATTCATCTTTGCAGCCTTTGTTAATCGCCTGCGAAGCCAGTCATCAACCACATCCGCATAGTGAATTTCACCTACATTATTCCTGGCCAAATAATTTACAAACCCGGCAACTCCACATTCATTTGAAATTGCATCAATGTATTGTACTTTAAAATTTTTTTCAGTAAGATACTCAGCATAAAACTTCATTGAAGCTCGGTGTAATACAAGTTTTTTTTTATTAAATAAATATTGGTTGAAAAAAAGTTCTTCTTCAATAAGATATACTTTCCTGTTTTTATTTACAGCGGGATGTTCCTTAAAAAGCTGGTGTGGAAATATTACTGTAACAGCAGTTGTCATGTATGGGATAACAAAACAATTGTAGTAAATGTTGAGAAAGGTATTTGTTTAAAAGACTAAAGAATTCAGGCGTTGTCTTAGGTAATAAAATCCGGATCATTAGCGGTTTTAACAGCGTCGCTGCCCTTTTGATTTCGCTTAGCGGCGTACGATAAAATAATTGATATAAATGAGCCTGCACTTACATTACCGATAATGGCGCTCATAAGAAGCGCAAGCAAATATTCATTTCTTTCTCCTGATTGTAATTGTGCCGGAGCATTATTTACAGCGTCATTAGTTTGCCGTACAGTGTGAGAAGCAGCCGGCATTAAAAAGAAAAGCACCAGGCATATTATACAAGCTATTATAATACCCATCACTGTTGTAAGGTGCCCTGCAAAAACCATTGTTCCTATACTTGCATTTTCTTTCCTGCTTTTATTGTACAAAAGAATGAATGCAACTATACAACAGGCGAATAACATGTTTCCAATAAAAAGTATCCACGATGACCGGAATGTTTCATCACGTATAAAGAAAAATGCGACAATAGAATATAAAACAGCCGCAATAATCGAATAACGCAGATATGCTTTTACAGGATGATCTTTAAACATTTTAAGTATTTAATCCAGACCTTAATTTTTTAAAATAATGTTCATTATAAAAATATGAAGATAAAAAAAAACCGTGCCTGGTTAAAGAGAAAATGTTCGCTAAAACCCTGTGTGGAAGCCTTGGCACAACAGTTAGATTCATAGATACAAGTTAATGAAGATTAATGAAAATTACTATAACTGATCAGTTTGCATAATACTAAACACTGCTATTTATAAATTGATGAATGTTATAATATGTAAAAAAATCCACAATTTAATTTTTGTGACGGGATTATAACCCAGTAATTGTCCAATTGTGTATCAAAAACATTTGGCACATTATTGCATGAAGAATATAAACTCAGGATCCCTAAAATGAAAACAACTGCAGAAGTTTTAAAAAAAGAAAAGAAACCCAATCATTTAAAATCTCTTGGCCCCGTGGATGAACTTGAGGCGCATGTTCACCCGGAATGGTGGCGTTATATTTTTAATTCTTTGTACATTAAAACTGATGGTGATGTGGTGGATGATGATGAAATAACCAGAAATGAAGTTGATATTTTTTTGAATGTACTTAACCTTGAGAAGGAAGCAAAAATACTTGATGTATGTTGCGGGCAAGGTCGTCATAGTTTTGAATTTTTCAGAAGAGGTTATATCAATGTTGAAGGGATTGACAGGTCAGCGTACCTTATTAATAAAGCCCGCAACCGAAACAGGGAAAATCATCTGTCCATAAAGTTCAGAGAAGGAGATGCAAGAAAGCTTCCTTACCATGAGAATAATTTTGATGTTGTAATGATACTTGGAAATAGCTTTGGCTATTTTGAATCTCTCGATGATGATGTGCAGGTGCTGCTTTCAGTTAATAAAGTATTAAAGCCCGGCGGCAAATTGCTTATAGATATAGCAGATGGCGGGCATTTAAGTAAAAATTTTAAGCCACGCTCGTGGGAATGGATAAACGCAAACCATTTTGTTTGCCGGGAACGATGCTTATCCAACAATGGTAAAAAACTTATTTCAAGAGAAGTAATTACACAAACCGATAAAGGAGTTATTGCCGACCAGTTTTATTCGGAAAATCTTTATGATAGTAATGCTTTAAAAAACCTGGTACATATTTCCGGTTATAAAGATGTTGACATTATCTCAGGCTATGAAGTGAGATCACAAAGAAACCAGGATTTGGGAATGATGGAGAACAGGCTAATCTTAACAGCAACGGTAGAAAAATAAGGAAATATTATTATCTGCAGGGAAATTTTAAATTTTTTAAGATCGCTTTTTAAAAGTGTTAAGAAAGAGATTGTACTGTCATAAACAGGTACGGATCTATTGAAAGATGATAGTCTTTTTCTGCAGGAAGTTCACCAAGTTCAAGGCCTAAAAAAGATGCAGCTTCTCTTATCTGCCAAAGATATAATTTTCTATCAGCGGCAGGCTCTTCATAAATTTCAGGAAGCATTTCCTTAATTAAACCATTCCAGCAGGCTTCTTCCAACTGTTCTTTTTCACTTATACTTTTCTGGGAATCGTCATCCTTTTTGCAGCATTGCCTTGATGAGAAGTTTGTACCTGTCATCAATAAAATTTCTTGTTGTGTAGAGATTGTTTTCATTTTATAATTTTAACCTTATTAATTAGACGTAAATCAGTATAATTAGTAAACAACTGGTATAAAAAATTGTGTTAAATACCAGTTGATACGAGATAACGATAAATAGTAAAGGATTGTTGCTAAAAATTACATTAAGTAATGAAATCAGTAAGCGTTAAGAATTTTAGAGGAAGATGGAAAGCGGGAGTATTATTAAGTATGTAGTAAATGTATAAAACATTTTTATAATATGCAAGCAATTAAAAAATAAATTCAGTAAGCTTAAAAAGGTTAAAAAAATCATTCCAATTTCTGAAAGATTAAATAACCCAAATGTATTTCATCTTCTTCAGCAGGGTCCTCTGCACAAAGTACAATGCTGTATTTATCTTTGATATGCTTTGAAATTATGTCTTCGATTTGATAAATATCATCAACATCAATTCCGTACTTATCATCAATGTGTGATGGTGCGTTCTTAAAACCCGTGTGTTTATAAAAAGCAGTTGTCTTCGCCTTTTGAATGGCGGCTGATTTATTTTCGCAGGCAACAAGCATTTTATAATGAAATTCTTCAAACTCATTTTGCCTGTAACCACCAAGATTGATAAAGAATAATTTGTTCAATTTATCTTCTTGCAACGCTTTGTTTGATTGCCTTTCTGTGATAGTAATTTTATATCCATCAACATTTTTCACTTCTCTCCATGCATCAATATGGATATCGCCTTCTGCTTCCGGCCACCAATTTATCATCTCCGGCACAAGTTCTTTGAGTGAATTACCGATTCCAAAAAATATATCATGCTGCTCAGTATAGCGGCCTTTTGGTAAACAACCGAGAAGCACCATGTATAATTTCATCTGTTTAGTTTTAAGTAAAATCAAAAATCTCAATAAGCTGCTAATGCAAAATAATAAAGATAGAATTAGTATTACTTATATTTTCTATCGCGTTAAATTAAACAGCAGGTTATCTGCAACTGTTATGAATTTCCATGAAAGTATTCTCTTTACCTCCCTTTTAATAATAGCTTTTTTATAAGCAATTGTATAAAACAGAAAAGTTATAATTTCATGGATAAGACAAATGTTTACACAAATGATCTATAAATCAAAAAGCATCCTGCTGCTTACTCCGGTTTTTGGCACACTGCTTTTTGTTGTTCTTTACATTGTTGCTACACTCTTATATCCGGGTGGCTCACAGGTTGATAAAAATTCTGTTGGGTTTAGCTGGACAAATAATTATTGGTGCAATTTGTTAAACGAAAATGCAATTAACGGTAAGCGCAACCCGGCAAAACCAATTGCTATGACAGGAATGTTTGTACTTTGTCTTACACTTTCATTCTTTTGGTTTCTTTTTCCAACACACGTTAATGTGAGCAAAAAACTCAAACTTGTAATTCAAATTTCCGGAACACTTGCAATGATTATTGCTTTCTTTTTATTTACAAATATCAACCACGACTTAATTACAAATCTTGCATCAGGCTTTGGACTTATTGCAACTGTTGGAATTTTTGTTGGGCTTTATAAAACAAAATGGTTCGGGCTTTTTGCATTCGGGCTTTTAAACATTTTACTTGTTGCAATAAATAACTATGTTTATTACAGAAAAGGACTTATCGTTTATTTACCCGTAATCCAGAAAATTACTTTTGCTGCTTTTTTAATTTGGGTTTGTTGTATTGACATACATCTTTATTGGGAACAGATAAAAAAAGGCACCAACTAAGCTTTCCGTCATTTTAGGAAACAAACAAGACTGTAGAAAAAATCAGCTAATATATAATTGCTGCATTTGCTTTGCATTAATTATGCCTCCTGTTCCCCATGTATTATTGAAAAAAACAAATGCTTCCTTCGTTCTGCCAATATCCTTTATATCACCTGCTATTTTTTCTATAAAATCTTTTTCATATTCTGACTTGTATAATACAGGTACACCATGAAAGCGGTAATACAGCAGCGGCATATTTTTAATAACTGTGTCAGGAAGCTTTGGATGACTTATGCCGCAGAAACTGATCTTATGTTTTTTTAAAAGCTTATATACTTTTTCATTCCACCAGCTTACGTCTCTGAATTCGATTACATTATCAAATGAAGGATCCATAACTTCAGTTATTCTCATCAGGAATTCTTCGCTATACATTGCACGTGACGGAAGCTGAAAGAGCACGCAGCCAAGCTTATCATGAAGTCCTTCATATACAGATGCATAAAAATCACCAAGCATTCTTTCGCTGTCCTTAAACATTTTATAGTGAGTAATAAGCTGCGGCGCTTTTACCGCAAACCGGAAATTTTCCGGGCTTCTGTTGTACCAGCTTCGTAAAGCTTCGGGTCTTGGAAAGCGATAGAAAGTTGTATTGAGTTCAATAGAATTAAAATGAGTGCAATAATATTCAAACCATTTTGTTTGGAATATCGTGGAAGGATAAAAAACATCTTTCCATTCTTTATAATGAAATCCGGAACAACCGATCCACCATTTAGTCATTGATCAAATTATATTATGAAAATTCAGATTAAGGTATCAACTCTTCTTATGTATAGCAAGCGATGCTTCTTCCGTTTTTATTGAATTTGCGACAAGCGTATTTATGTTGTCTATTTCTTCATTAGTTAAGTATCGCCATTTGCCTGCAGCAATTCCGTTTAAGGTAATGTTCATAATACGAATGCGAACAAGGCGGGTTACTTTATAACCTAAAGCTTCACACATCCTTCTTATCTGCCGGTTCAATCCTTGTGTTAATATAATACGAAAAACAAATTTGCCTTCCTGCTTTACAAAACACTTTTGTGTTACAGTATCTAAAATATTTATACCATTGGCCATTCGTTTTACAAAGTCGTTAGTAATTATTTTATCTGCAGTAACTATATATTCCTTTTGATGATTGTTGCCTGCACGCAAAATTTTATTTACAATATCACCATCATTTGTTAAAAATATCAAACCTTCAGAAGCCTTATCCAGCCTGCCTATCGGAAAGATTCTTTCCGGGTAATTTATATAGTCAATGATGTTGTATTTATCTTTCACATCTGTGGTAGATGAAACTCCGGGAGGTTTATTAAACGCTATATAAACTGTTTTATTTTTTGTTTGCAGAAGCTGCCCATCAATTCTTACTTCATCTTTTCCGGTAACCCTGTTACCCGGTTTTGGTAATTTATTATTTACAAGAATCCTTCCGCTTTCTATAAGTTTATCAGCTTCTCTGCGTGAGCAAAACCCTGTTTGACTTATAAATTTATTTAAGCTGGTATCATTTCTTTCTTCCTTCACAATAAAATTGATTAAACTTAATAAAAATAACTCTTCAATACGAACGGCCTGCGTTGATCATCAATAAAAACTTAAACTATTTACTCTTGCACAGTTATTTTAGAAAAAAATCTTCAACGTTTCGTTATAAAAAAATAAATTCTTCTTCATCAAAACAAAGCTTATTTTGCTTTTAAATTAACTTCCCAAAACCAGATCTGTATGCGAATAAAACTTATTTATTTTGCTACGTTCATAATAGCAACTTTTTTTTATATTACTGCATTTGCACAAACTACTATTAACGGCAATATCAGGAACAGCGTTTCAAAAGAATCTGTATCTGCTGTATCTATAACCGTTAAAAATTCCGGCAGCGGCACTTTTACTGACGACAAAGGAAATTTTAAACTAACTGTAAACAAGCAGCTTCCGGTTACATTGGTAATATCTTCAATCGGCTATGCCTTGCAGGAAATACCTGTGAACAATTCATCGGAATATGTGCAGGTAAATCTTAACCCATCCAATTCATTAGGCCAGGAGATTGTAGTATCGGCAACACGTGTTCCTGAAAGAATATTGGAATCTCCTGTTTCAATAGAAAGAGTAAGCGCCGCTAACATCCGCAATGCTCCTTCAGCCAACTTTTATGATATAGTAACTACATTAAAAGATGTGGATGTAACAACATCTTCATTAACCTTTAAAACGCCTACCACACGTGGCTTTGCAGGAAGCGGAAATGTCAGATTTAACCAGCTTGTAGATGGTATGGATAACCAGGCGCCGGGCTTAAACTTTTCTGTTGGCGCCATCATCGGTTTAAATGAACTGGATGTTGATAATATTGAATTGCTGTCAGGTGCATCTTCTGCATTATACGGGCCCGGCGGCATGAACGGAACACTGCTGATGACGAGCAAAAACCCTTTTAAATACCAGGGATTTTCTTTTATTATCAAGCAGGGTATTATGCATACTGATGAAAGGGAAAGGCCAACTTCGCCTTACTACAACTGGAGTATGAGGTGGGGCAAAAAAGTCTCTGAAAGATTTGCTTTTAAGATCACTTCAGAATTGGTACAGGCAAAGGACTGGATAGGAACTGACTACAGAGATTACGACAGATCAAACAGTAAATTACGGGCTGGTAACAGGATTACTGATCCCAATTATGATGGTGTAAATGTATTTGGTGATGAAACAACTGCTGATCTGCGGCAGGTATTAAATGGTATTGCTTCTCAGGCGCCTTTTCTTGCTCCGTTCATTAATACCTTAACTGCTAACCCGATAAATGTATCCCGTACCGGCTATAGTGAAAGAGAAATAATTGATCCTAATACTTTGAACTTTAAGTTAGGCGGTTCATTTCATTATAAAATAACACCAGGCACAGAAGCTATCCTGGCGGGCTATTGGGGCACAGGTAACACTATTTATACAGGTGCTTCAAGGTATTCAATTAAAGATTTTAAAATGGGCCAGTATAAGTTTGAATTGAATAATAAGAACTGGATGTTTCGTGCATATACAACCCAGGAAAACGCCGGCCAAAGCTATAACTTAAGTGCTACCACACAGGTTTTTAATGAAGCCTGGAAGCCAAGCGGAGGCAACACTGGCTGGTATGCGCAATATGGCCAGGCTTATCTTAATTATAAACTTTCGGGCATGTCAGATATTGATGCGCATACTGCCGCCAGGGCGGTTGCAGATATTGGCAGACCTGTTGTTGGCACTCCTGAATTTGACAGGTTATATAATACTATTCGTAAATTACCTGTTCCGCAAGGCGGCGCTTTATTGGATAAATCAGATTTGTATAATGTTGAGGCAAATTATAATTTGTCTTCCTTCACAAAGTCAGTTGCAGATATTTTAATAGGCGCTGATTTTAGAAAATATTCATTGAATTCGCAGGGTACTTTATTTGCTGATTATAATGGGCCAATCGGTATAAAAGAATATGGCGTATATGCACAGGCAGCAAGGGAAATAACAAGCGCAATTAAAATAACAGCTTCTGCCAGGTATGATAAAAATGAAAACTTTAAAGGCAGGTTTACACCAAGAGTAACTACAGTTATTAAAGTGGCGGAAAATAATAATATCAGGTTGTCATACCAAACCGCATATCGTTTTCCTTCAACGCAAATGCAATGGATCAATCTTGACCTGGTTTCTTATAAATTAATTGGCGGAAATAAAGCCTTTAAAGATATTTACCATTTTGACGAAAATCCTGCGTACGACAGGGATTCACTCAAGAATGGTTATGTTGTAAGAGAAAATTTTGGAACCTTAAAACCTGAAGCTATTTCTTCTTTTGAAGGCGGATATAAGGGCTTATTGCTGAATGGAAAATTACTAATTGACCTCTATGGTTATTACGGCCAATACACAGATTTTCTGGCACGCAAAGTAGTTGTGCAATCCAGATCAGGCTCACCTATAGTGCAGGCTGATGCTGACAGGGGGCAAATATATTCTGTGCCTATAAACTCGCCGGTTAAAGTAAATACCTACGGCTTTGGATTAGGATTGGATTATTCTTTGCCGCTCAATTTTTCTATCAGCTTTAATGCAGCTTCAGATAACTTAACCAATGTGCCGGCAAATTTTATTGCATCTTTTAATTCTCCCAAATATAAGCTGAATGCGAGTTTCGCTAATTCAGGTTTTGGCAAAGAAAACCGGTTTGGCTTTGCCGTAATGTACAGATGGCAGGATGCATTTTATTTCCAGGGAGACCTTGCCACTGGCAATTTACCAACTGTTCAAACCTTAGATGCACAGGTAAGTTATAAGCTTCCAAAAACAAAATCTGTATTAAAGTTTGGGGCTAATAATTTATTAAATCAATATTATTACAATGCAGTTGGTAACTCATTAGTCGGAGGTTTATATTATGTAAGCTTTGGTTATAATATTTATTAAAGCTTGATTATAAAATTAAAATGTTTGCATCATGATCGCAATAAAATACAACTTTCGTATCCTTGTATACCTGCTTGTTCCTGCAATACTTTTTTTTATTTCCTGTAATAAAGATGTAGAACAGTTTACTGAAACGCCGGCTACAACACCTTCCGGATTAACGCTTGGAGAAACCATTGCATCAACGCCAACAGATAGCCTTTATAACAGGCTTATTATACAAAGCGGTTTATCATCTTCTCTCAAAAATAAGGCAACAACTTTTACCATGTTTGTACCGGATAACAATGGGATGAAGCTTTTTATTAATGCTATATCCGGCGGTGCAGTGCCCCTTGCTGCTCCTGATGCAGTATTCTCTGGATTCATTTCTGCAAACATTTCTGGTGCAAATGCGGCAGCTATTGTGAACTACAATACTGTTCCGCAAAAGATTTTATCAGCAGATATTCCAACTGCTTTTCCCAACATCCAGTTGCCCACAAACATAATTCTTGATCCTACAAATCCACTTGTGCGGATGACTACCTTTCCGTCAAAGAGAACAACTTATTCTTATGTAAATACTATTCCCATAACAGCCGTTGATGCGCTGGTTGCAAATGGAGTCATTCATCATACTGCCACTGTGGTTGCGCCACCATCAACGCTTCTGGCAGGCCTTATTTATGCTGATACCAGCCTTGCTTTTTTTTCCGCTGCTATTGCACGTGCAGATAGCGGGCAAACCGGTCTTAATAGAATAGATTCATTATTAAGATATGCTCCCTTAAATATGACAGTGCTTGCGCCCAACAATGCAGCATTTAAAACATTGCTGTACGGCAGCGTTTATTATACTTTGGTTACACAAGGTGTTCCTCCCGCAATCGCTGATGCACAGGCAGCAGCATTATCTTCATCGCCGGCAATATTTAGCAACCCGGCTTTATATAGCGTATTAACTGCAGCTACAATAAGAGGAATTGCTGTGTATCACATTTTCGCTTCACTGGCTAATGGCGCTTATACACCCAACTTGCGGGCATTCTCAGTAAACTTTCCAACTACACCTGCATTTATTCCTACACTTGTAAATACCGCATTTGCGGCTCATCCAGGCATTGAGGCTGTTGCTACCTTTAATGGACCTTTTGTTGATACTTTAAAATTTACAGGTCTGGGAACATTTCCTCCGGGTGGCGCACCTTACAGCGGGCCGGCAGCAAACGCTGTAAAATTGGATAAACATGCAGTAAACGGTGTTGTTCATATCATTGATAGGGTTTTATTACCGAAGTAAATTCCTTCTGAAAGATTTATTTGCAAATACATTTCTTTAATGAGATTAATTGCTAAACCAGGGAAAGATGAATATCCTGAGTATGCTGAAATGTATATGCGGCTTGTGCCTGATGACGGTAATGTGCTGCATCATTTAGAAAACAATGCATGTTTAATAAAGGACTTATTTCTTTCTTTACCTCCTGAAAAATTATTGTACAGGTACGAACCAGGTAAATGGACACTGAAAGAATTACTTGTTCATTTAATTGATGATGAAAGAATTTATTCTTACAGAGGATTACGATTTGCCAGGAATGATAACACCGAACTACATGGATTTAACCAGGATGATTTTGTAAAATTTTCAGGCGCAAATGAAAGAGAACTTCAAAATATAATTGAAGAATATGAAGCGGTAAGAAAATCAACTATTACTTTCTTTAATGGATTGTCAACTGAAGCATTAACCAGGGTTGGAAGCACAAATGAAAGTAAAGCATCTGTGAGGGCGCTTGTTTACCACATTACCGGGCATGAATTGCATCACATGAATGTGATGGAGAAAAAATACCTAAGTTTAACTGAATGATCGTTCACTTAATATTTAGCCGAATAAATTATAATTAAGGTTGATAGTAATCACATCTTCATTTTCATCATCCCGGGGTAAAGACGGAGATACACTTCAAAAGCCATAGGATTTTTACCATAGAGGGTGTTTAAGTTTTTATCTGCATGATATAATGTAAACTGGCTACCCAACGCTAACCTGGTTGCTCTCAAGTTTAGGAAATCATAATTCAATCCTGCGGTAATTGAGTTTATAGGAAACACTGCATCATGTCCGTATATATCTTCATCCAATGCTATTTCTTCTATTGACTTTTGAACGTATTCATATTTGGAAAACAATCCTGCTTTATGTTGTTTCCACGATGCTTCTATCACATAGGCATTTTCTCCTTTATGCGCTTTGGATTTGTTTACACCCCAAATTGCAGTCGCATTAAATGTACCGTCATTTGCCAAAGGCAAACTATAGATAGCAGATGCAGTAGTACGATTCACATTTTCGCCGGCATGCAGTATTTCAGGGCTTTTGATAAATCCATGCGATACCTGCAAAGCCCAGTTTTTTGTTGGATTATAAGACACTCTGCCACTCCATGAATTGAACAACGGCTTGTCAAAATCATACCTGTTCTCATCAGGCTCTTTGCCGGTAAAAGAAGAACCTTCAAGTTTAAAATTTCCATACCGCAATCCCAAAGTTGCCACACCAAAAGTGATATGCGTAGCATCAACCCAATGATGTGTTATAGGTGCATCAGGATTATCTAATGCCGATGGACGGTGCATAAAAGCAACGGGTCCTAACGCAGGTTCACCGGGATAACCGAGATAGAAAAATACATCTGCTTCAGGTGATAACGCCTGCGAATAACTTACTGCCAATTCAGAAAAAAAATCGTGTGGATGCTGGCGGTCAATGAGTGGTTTGCCATTATAGGTTTCGCCACTTTGAAACAGCAAAGGATAACCTGTTCTTTCGGTTATAGGATCAAGCGAAAGCATTGCACTAAAATGAAATAAACCATTATTACCAACTTGCCGTTGCCCCATTAACATGATCCAGTTTGGCGCATCAAATTTCTCTCCGCCACGGTTTCCCTTACCTGAGAAATCCTGGTTAGTGTACCTTAAAAATAAATTACCATGTAACATATACATCCACTTTGCAGAGTGATACATATATCCATACATTGGCGAGGCATCGGGCAGCCATCCTGTGCCAGAGCCATTTCTTCCCATTGGCAGGTGCAGCGAAAATGAATGGCTCATATTTTCCATGCCTTGCATTTGCATATCATCATGGTTCATTTCCATTACATGATCATCGTTCATATCCATGTTGCTCATTTGTTGTTGGACAGAGGTGTCTTTAGTGTTTTGCACATTCATACTATCCATGCTATTCTTATTCCCGGTCTGCATCTTCATAGTATCGTCCTGGGCATTTTCATGCATGTTCATACTATTCATGTCACTCATGTTATTACCGGTAATAGTATCACTTGCTGCGCCGTTATTATTCATATTCATTTCAGTCATCTTATCGGATGATGAATCAGTGTTAAATTTGCTTGTAGTTTGTTTCCCTTTAATTGTATTTTTCAATGAAGGCTTTACAGACTTCTTAATAGCAGTTTTTGGCTTCTTCATGTTATGATGCATGTTCATATCCATACCAGTCATGTCCATACCTTTCATATCTGCATCCTTTTGTTTTTGTGCCCATGTATTTGCAGAAAAAACTATGGTAATGATAATGGTTAATGCTACTCTTATTAACATATAATACTTTTTACTTTTTTAAATAAATTTACTGTTACAAGACATTAATAAATAAAGGGGCTTTTTGTTGAAATATTTACAGACTACTGTGTCATAATAATCATCACTATGCTCAGGATGATCATTAATGCGTCTTCAACTATGGTAACAGTCGTCATTGGTAAATTAAAGACAGTGCCTAAGCAGGCGCACTTTATCTTGCGCTTGTTTAGTACACTTTTCAATACTCCTGCAATGCTTACAGTAAGTACAATAAGCGTAATGCTATTAGTAAGTAAAGGATCAAAACGAAGTAAGTAAGCAACGCCTAAGGCTAATTCTAAAAATGCATAAACATACCCCCAGCGCATCCATCTTTTTGCAATCAAATCATAAGAAGAATAACTCTCGGCAAACCCTTTAATATCTAACAATTTAAAAAAAGAAAACACCAGGAAAAATGCAGCCATAAAGTTTTGAAGCCATAGCTGCCATGTGAAGTTTTGTCTAATTACTTCTACCAATAAAGTTGTGCCTGTTATGTATGCAAATACAAGAAGTATTGGTTTATAAGTAGCAAGCCATGATCTTGTTTCTTCCGCCGTTTCGTGTTGATGCATGCCGCGATCTGCTTCAGTAATTGTAAAATTTCCTGCTTGCTGTAATGTGGTTTGTAAAGTGTGTACTGGTATATGCTTTTGCATTGTAATTGCTGCCTGTGGAGCTTGTAACTGCACATCAGCATTCGTAATATCCCCGATTCTTAACAATGTATCTTTCACTTTAGCCGCACACCCATTACACGTCATGCCGGCTATGTTATAAGTATGTGTCATGTAATAAATTTTATTACACAAAGTTAGAGTTACATGTAAGCATCTGTGTTATGAAATTCTGTAATTGAGTTGTAACATTTACAGGTCTTCAATATTCTTTCGCTGATTTTGGCGTAAAGATTTATAAAAAGTAGGCGTAAGTCCTGTTTGTTTTTTAAACTGATTAGATAGATAAGCAACGCTGCTGTAACCAAGGCGATCAGCTATTTGAGAAAGAGAAAGCTCATCATATTTTAATAGTTCTTTTACCTTTTCAATCTTTTGTGCGATAAGGTATTTTTCAATTGTAGAGCCTTCCACTTCTGAAAAAAGATTACTCAAATAATTGTAATCATGGTGTAGCTTCTTACTTATGTAATCCGATATTTTAGTTTTGATCTGGTCTTCAGAATAATGTACCATATCAACAATGGCAGTTTTGATTTTCTCAATAAGCTGGCTTTTTTTATCATCAATTAATTCAAAACCGTATGACTGCAAAACTCTATCTAAATGTTTTCTATTTTCACTATTTAAATCCTCTGCTATTTCTACTTCACCTAACTCCACCGATTGCGGATGAACACCAAATTTTATAAGTTCATCTTTTACTACCATTTTGCAGCGACTGCATACCATATTTTTTATGTAAAGCTTCATTTCTTCAACTTATTACATCTTTTTTACTTATTGTATATCCGTGACTACTGAACCAGGCCGATTTATTCTATAAATGAACAACTGTACGTTTTATTTGGCCTTCATCTTCCCAAATGCAGATAAATTCATCGTTACTAACCGGCTTTATTAATGGCAAACTGCCTTTACCTAAAGATTTTGTTGAGCCATCAGGCAGTAAACAAATGATATCATTATTCTCACACCATGCATAAATATTTCTGCCATTTAATGTTTCTATACAACAACTTTTACCTTCACCTATTTCCTTCTCTTGTTTACCTGGCTCACAACTATATATCTTTGATTGTCTTCGCCATACTGTTTGCACTATGCCTTTGTCATTAAAAGCAAGTCCACCGCCATCCATCGGGCAGCCGTCAAGAGCCCAGCTACCATTTCCTAATTTCTCCGCTTCTCCAAAAGTTTCTCCGGCATTAAAAGATTGAATGAGGTATAAATCCCGGTTTCCCTTGAGCCAATTTCTAAACATTACAATTATTTTATTACCATCCATGGCAACTGAAGGTTTGCAACATTCGCAAATTGTGCTATCGGGTGAAGCATAAACTAACATATTTTTTTGCCATGTGCTGCCTCCGTCACCCGATCTTGATCCATAAATTTTATTGCGGTGATCGTTTCTTAAATCCGTCCAAACTGCAAAAAGGTTATTTTGATCAGAGCTGCTTAGCGTTAAAAAACCTTCCTTATCCGTAGTATCTGCGTCATTAACCCTTGCAGTTTTTACCCATTTGCCTGACTGATCTTTCAGGTAACTAAAAATATTCCCCGACCGGTCTGCAGCAATAATTGCAACACCTTTTTTTGATATACTTATTTGCGGACCCCGTGTAGCATAAGCAACGAGGTCCTTTAAAGAAGTAACAAGCTCGGGTATAGAAAAAGTAACGCCTTTATTTTTTGAAAACATATACATAATACTATCACCCTTGCCATATACTAAGTGAATATTTTGGTTTTCATCTTTTGTAATTGCAGGCATTTTTCCCTGAGCAATAATTACAACTTCTGAAGGGTTTGATTCATGTTGTTTGCAAGATGCGAAAAGAAAAAGCGATAAGCAAACTGTGGCAATTGCTTTCATATGACTTTTATTTTTTCAAAACTACAAAACAAAATTACGACGTTTATGAGGCTATAAATATTGAAAATTCTTCCCCAGAACTTGATAATTTTCTTCCTTCTTTTGTGAGACGCCTGTGATTCTTCACAATGGTAAACCTTCGCAATACAATTACGAGTATTGAAGCTACAATAGAGTAACAATATTTATGTTTGTTGAAATATCTTCACTAAAAGATGTATCGAAAGACCTGGTACAAATTTTAATAATGTTCTTACATGTCTTCGGATACCTATAAACAAAAGAGAAATTTTAAGCAATCACCCGAGCCAACCGGTGGAAAACGCTGATCCATTTGTGTTTTTGGTATTATTCATACAAAACGATAGCGCTTACACCTTATAATAACTTTAATAATTCATCGCGGACTTTATCGTAATCATTTCCTTTCTGTGACCACTGCACACTATCTTTCATTGAAACTTCGCTTAATGCTCTTGGAACTATTTTATTGATAATATTTATCACTTTTTCCCTGCCGGCTTTTTTCTCTGCCATCCACATGATTGCTGCATCCTGTTGACCTCTTCTTATATTTTTTAATCTTATTGAAGGTAATATCTGGTTTAAACCTCTATCTTCTTCCGGATAAAAAGGCATGTGACCGGGATAAAATATTACTCCATCACCATTACCAAATTCCATTTGATCGTTGATGAACGTTAATGGATTTACAAAAATATTTTGATGCAAATGTTTCTTAGGCCCCTGGCCATTATGTTGCCATTGTGTGCCATTCCATATGAACCATGTATTAATTCCATACTTATATAATATCCAGCTGTTAACCCTAAAATCAACAGCAGCACCTTCTAAAATTACAGAACCATAACGCGGCCTGTTACCATTATAAAACCAATGATCTCCGCCATTTTTCCTGATGGCTGGCAACACTGAAAGATCAACTCCGTCATAGCCAGCCCAAATATCAATCACACCTGACAAGTCTTTTTTATAAGCTGTTGTTGAATACACAGGCATCGCTTTGCCTGTACCGGGATTGCTTTTTATCCAGCCTGATCTTTCTTTTATCCATGCATACTTCGTTGAATCCGGTTCATCAGTAATATACCAGAAATAGGTAGCTGCAGGTGAATTTTTCTTAAACCAATCAACCCATAAATTTGCCTGTTGCTGAACAGAATCTTTTGTGTTACCCATAACAGGCGAACCATACATTCCGATTGGAAAGATATTCTCGCCAATTCCTTCGCCGCTTCCATGATAGCCATTGGCAGGCGTATAAGCAGTGCCATCAAGCCAGTGCTTGTATTTTTCAAGATTTTCCTTATTGAAGGATGATTGATTTACATCAAATCCTCCAACCACTTCTACCCTGTGCCTGTGCCCTTCAAACTTCAGCATTGCGTCAACCTGTTGTTTGGAAAGTTGCGGAAAATAATCATACACTTCCTGCGTGAACAGCCAGATGTTTGCATGATTTTCATCAGGTAAATATTGTGGTAACAAGGTTACTTCCAGGGGGATTTCTTTAATAATTTTTCCTTGTTGCAGCACCTGTACTTTACTTACATATACTCCGGCAGTAAAGTTTTTTTGATCACGCGGTAAATGAATATCTATCCAAAATCCCTGGTTTTGATTAGCTGCAATAGTTATTGGAAAGCCGCCCCGGCCAGGCATTGCATCATTTGGTATAAGTGCATCAGGAATCCATCCTGTCATTTTTTTCGGCGCTGCTGCAGGTGAGCCATAAAACCAATTGGGATGTGTTGAATCTTTAACATGCAAATAATGTTCAGTAAAAATTTCGATCGTTCCTTCAGGCCCGTATTTTAAAGTATTTGCTCCGATAGATTTACCTGATGCTTTATTAAACAAAGAGCCAATTGATAATTCAATACCACTTGCTATTGCTGCATCATTCTCTACAATAATTTGAAATGCCAGCACTTCATTATACAAACCTTTTAAGTGAATTGTTTTTCCGTCCCAAATAAAATTTCCGTTTTTATCCGGATGATTAAAGTCATCACGGAAAATTTTTTCGCCGTCACCTAAAGCCCATATATTTTTTATTTGTGCAGTTGTATATTTTGCGAATACAACTAAAAGCAAAACACTAAAAATTCTATATAAAATTTTAGCTTTGAAATGATAACATTTTCCTAATGCCATACTATTTGTATTAGTGATTAACGAAACAATAATTCAATGGATATGGATTTATAATTACTACAGACCTTACTTGCTATAACCTTTTTCTTTTAATTTTTTCTTTACAATATCAGCGGGATACTTTAACGCAAGCTTTCTTATTTCATAACTAAACGTTCTAAAAGTTTCTTCCCAGAGCTTTGCTTCTTCTTCTGTATAGTCATAAAAACCTTTTGCATTGGCAACACCTTTTCCGCCTTGCTTCACAATGTTATCAATCAGCGCAGGCACTTCTCTTTGATTGGAAAGTGTAGGAAACAAATCTTTCATCACCGTATGATATGCAGGAACACCGGTAAGATCCATCCACCGGAATACGCCTACAAGCGTCATCCAGTAACCAGCATTATTACGGCATGCCCGGTCAACATCTTCTACAGTTGCATAACCGTTTTCAACCAAATTAAAAGCTTCACGATACATGGCATACATAAGCCTGTTTGTTATAAAACCACGAATATCTTTACGCACCAGTGTTGGTTCTTTGCCCCACAAATGCGAAAGCTCATATAAATATTCACCCTTAGAAATATCGCTTAGCTCACCACAAATTATTTCTAAAAAACGGGTTGTATGTGAAGGCTCAGCCCAATGCAATCCAAAGAAGCGTTGCGGATATTGCGTTTGCTGCTGCAATATACTTATCGGAATTGCGGAAGTATTACTGGTTAAGATTGCATCGCTATCAATAACGGATTCAATTTTTTTATATACCGATTTTTTGATATCAATATTTTCCAGGGTACATTCAATTACAAGTTTACAATCTTTGAGAAGTGAATAATCTTCGCTAATAATTAAATTTTTAAAATAATGTTCCGGCGAAGCATTTACCAAACCTTCCTGTTGTGACATCAATAAATGCTCGTGAATTCTTTTTTCTGCAAACTCAAGATCTGCTTCAAGAGGCGCAACAGCCATCACATGATGCCCCGCCATTAATAGACATGCAGTAATACTGCAACCCATTAATCCAAGACCCACAACACCTACAATTATATCATGCGGACTGGTTATCTCTGCCATTTACTATATTTTAATAAATTAATAAGTAGCTCTGCCACCTGAAAGATCAAAAGTAAATCCGGTAGTAAAACTGTTCTTTGGCGAAACAATATACAACGCTATGTTGGTTGCTTCTTCTAAGGTACCAGAGCGTTTCATGGGAATTTTATCTGTCATATATTTAATCTGCTCAATGGGCATTACATCTACTAATGCAGTTTGAATCACTGCAGGAGCAAGAGCATTAATGGTAATTCCTGTTTCAGCATATTCTTTTCCCTGTACTTTCGTCATTCCAATTACAGCGGCCTTTGAGGAAGAATATGCAAGCATCCCTGCATTACCCTCTTTGCCTGCAATAGATGCTATATGCAAAATGCGACCATAATCCTGCCTGAGCATAACCGGTAAAATATATTTTGATGTGTAATAAGAGCCGAAGAAATTAACTTCAAAAACAGAACGAATATTATTTGTTGATGTCTCGTGCGTTTTAATGTTGGTAATACCTGTAAGGCCTGCTGAGTTTATTAAAATATCAATTTTGCCATACTTTTCTGAGACAGTTATTATTGTTTGTTTTACTGCCTCTTCATTGGTAATATCAATTCCATAAATTTCTACATCACTTTCAAATTGGGTTTTTAAAACTTTCAATGCGTTCATATTTTTATCAATCAGAGCAAGTCTTACGCCTTCGGCAGACAATTTCATAGCAATTGCTAAACCCAGGCCAGAAGCGGCGCCTGTAATTAAAGCTACCTGGTTGTCAAAAGAGTTATTCATCCGTATTATAACAATTTTAAACTCAAATAATAATACAATGCAAAGTTATTAACGGTTTAATGACCATTGAATAATTCAATATATTTTTCCAACACACGATAATTTTCATTATTTACTTTATCATCACCTGGCTTCCAGGTATTGTATTTATATATATTCAAAGCCCAATTTCCCATTACATTGTTTGGGTCTTGCAGCAATGCATCTTTCAACAATTTTTCGCCCTCTTCTCCCCTTCTGCTTTTTTGCAAAGCCCATGCAGAAACAAGGTTATTAGGCGATGGATAAATATTTTTATTAAGAGAAGAAGTATAGGAAATTATTTTATTTAACGATTGCCCCGCTGCTTCCTTATTATTAAGCCTGGTATAATTTTGATAAGCTAACCAATCCTCTAATCTTTCATCAATGTCGCTCTCGTACGGTTTGCCGGCACCTAAATTTTCCGGCCATTGCCTGGCAGCTGAAATATAATTCAAAGCTTTATTATATTGTTTTTCCTGCATCTCCTGCAACGCCAGCATTAATTGTACTTCCTTGTATAATTGTCTTCCATCTGTAGCGCCTTCATTAGGCAATATATTTATTTTTTGCAAAGCATTACTGGCCGCAGCATATTGTTTATTAAGGAGCAATGCTTTTATATACTGCATACCTATTATGTAATTTTGTGGAAACTGAGTGTAGTACTGCGTTGCAACAGATAATGCTTTACCCGGATCTTTTTGTGCAAAATAAAAATCAATCAATGCTCTGCCATACCTCCATTGATTTCTATCGAGTTGAGCTGCATGTTTTAAATCGTTGAAAGCTTTGTTTGTATCGCTGCCCATAACAAGCTTTGCCCTTGCTGCATAAAAAGGCGCATACCCTGGCTGTTGCCCGCATTGATCAAACAGATCTTTAGCTGCAGTAATATTATTACACTGCCATTGAATTAACGCAAGATGATATTTTAATAACCATTGATCATTTGTTTGTATAAGGCTCTTTAAAACGTCTGCAGTTTCAGGTCGAAAAGGAAATGTGGCGCCCGCACCATTATTAAGTATAGGTAAAGTTTTGTTTTCCAGGAAAGCAAGCCAGTACAATACTTCAGCATTTTGCGGAGCCAGATGCAATATATTTTTTGCTTCATCATTTCTTCCGATATTATAATACCATATTGCTAACTCAAGAAAAGTTTGCGCAGGCATTTCATTTCTTATAAGATCAACAAACCGTTTCTTATTTTCTTCAGAACTTTCAGCTACATATTTTTCAAATCTTACAAAATGGTTTAACGGATCATATTTAACTAGCGTATCTAATACATTATTTGCATGTTGCCTGTCATTTTCTAAACGATAAACAACTGCAAGCAATTGATATGCATCAATGTTATAGCGATTGAAATCAAGGCTCTTACCTGCATACTCAATTACCCTGTTAAAATTGTTTTCTTTAAAATATATCTTAGCCAGTTCGGTGTACGAAGCGCTGCGATATTCCATTCCCATTGCTGCTATATCAAAGCCGTCTTTTGCATCTGTTGTGTTTCCTAATTTATTATTAATTATTCCATAATAATAATTTGCAGCAGGATCGTAAGTATCAACAGATAAAGCCCTTCTTGCCATTGCAAGTGCTTCAGTGTATTTCATATTTCTATACAGCAGCATTGCATAGTCAGTTAAGGCCGGCATATAATCAGAATCCTTTTGCAGACAGGCTTTCAGGTTTTCTTCCGCCAACGAATAATAGCGTTGCCGGATATTTTCTTTGCCTTTTATATACAAACCGTAAGCAGAATTCCAATCAAATTTTGAAGGTGTTTCAACCGGTCGGTTTAATACATTGGCAGTCGGTGCAGTTTCATATCGCAGCTTATTTTCGCCTAATGTTATCACCAAATTATTACTGGCTTTTATTTGTATTGAATCAGCAAAAAGTTGCAGCGTTTTAAGATCAATTTTTTTTGAATAAACAACTTGATTATTGTCTGTAATTTTTAATTCATCACGAATGTTTTGTACCGGAGAAAAATAAATTTTAAGCCAGCCATTTTCGTTTTTTAGATTTAATGCGCCGTAATTATTGGCCGCAACAAATCCCTTTGTTTTCATAACCGGAAACCAATATTCTGTCCACACATCTGTGCTGTGAGGTAAAAATCCTTTGTGTTTAAATGGCGTCAAAGTGCTTCCCTCAGCGGATTGATTGAACAATCTTCCACTTTGCACTTCTACATATTGGCCATCTGTATCGGTTAATAATTTTTCCCAAATCATTCCCTGTTGTGATAACCCCCATATCCAGATTTTCTTCCCTGCCTTATCATCATGTGTTGAATATCTTGCCATACCAAAATCTTCATCATGCCAATAGCCGCCGAAAAAATCGGTGTATTTTCCAAATACATGATAAGATTTATAGCCGCCAAAATTGTTATTTTCATAAAATGAAATGTTCTTTCCATTTTGTTTATTGATAGGCCAATCACTGTATTCACCTTCATGCCCTAAATATTTTGTTCCCGGATATACGAACTCAAGATTGCCCTTCGCTTTAATACCCGTATTCATCCATGTATAATACGGTTGTTCAAATTGAGATGAATTATACCAGAAAGAACTGGTGGTAAAATACGCTTTGTCTTTTGGCAAATTAATATTTATGCGCCATGATGTTCTGGTTAACAGATCCAATACACCAATCACACAACTTACACTTCCATCTTTGTTTTCAATAGTGGTATAATCAACCGGTGTGGCACAATTTGGTGTATGACCTATAATACCATAATTGGCTTCAAGACCGCCACTGGTCCATGGTCCACGCATAGCAACATCTCTGAATTTAACTACATGGTTATAATAAATAAATGATTTGCCTGTTGACTTTTCAATCGCCGCCCATATCTTTCCACCAACCTGGGGAAGTATCATTACTTTAATAAAATCATTTTCCAGCTCAACTACTTTCCATTCTTTTTGAACAGGTTTATCAGTATATCCATCAAACCGGTAATATGGATAAACCTTTGTCATTTCCGGTATTGGATCAGGGTCAGAAAAAGGATAAGTTGTGAAAGTTTTATTGTATTCTTTTATGGTAGCCATTTGCTGAGACCATGAAACTTTACAGAATAATAAAAAAAACTGAGCCACGATAAATGCTCTTTTCATAAATAAATATTTTTTATCTTTTAAATTTAATTCAGCCTAATTTAATGCATGCCTGTTATAAAAATAAATTAAAATTGAACTATCTTCCGGATGCTTTTATTTATAGGAAAGAAAACATCAGCAGGCAAAAAATAATTAAACAGAAATTTGAATTTAATTAATTTCTTACTATTGCAAAGCTTCGATGAATGATGAAAGTGAGCATAAGATTTTTCATTCGTACTAAATATTTGATGGAATGATAATTATAAAAATTATTTCAGGCCAGTTATTCCTGATCAAAAAAATTTTGAAAAGACTGCCTTTATTTTTTTTCATTACATTTTTTATTCAATGTAAAAATGGTCTGCCTTCCGGCGATAAGGATAACGGAGGGCTTATGCTTCCTCAAAATTTTGAAGCGGTTGTTGTGGTTGATAGCTTAGGCCCGGCAAGACATCTTGCAATAAATGACAATGGCGACATCTACGTTAAGTTAAGAAATTCATATGCAGATGGAAGTAACGTGGTATTGCGGGATGAGAACAATGATGGCAAGGCCGACATTATAAAGAAATTTGGAGTGTATACAGATTCAATGAATTATGGAACTGCAATGCGAATTAATAATGGCTATTTGTATTTTAGTTCTACCGGCGATGTTTTCCGTTGTAAATTAAAACCAGGAGAAATGCTTCCCGATACCACGCTGGAACTTATTCTCCATGATGATTACAAGCACGATCCGCATGGATATAACCATACTGCCAAGCCAATAACATTTGATGACAAAGGACATATGTTTGTTCCCTTTGGCTCACCATCAGATGTGTGCCAGGTGTTTGACAGAATTCCTGAATCACCCGGGCAAAATCCGTGTCCGCAGTTATCAGAACATGCAGGCATCTGGATGTTTGATCCTAACAAAAAAAACCAAACAATTAAAGATGGTAAACGCTATGCAACCGGAATAAGAAGCGCTGTGGCAATCACCTGGAACCCGCTTGATAAAACTATTTATGTTGTTCAGCATGGCCGTGATGATCTGCATAGAACATGGCCGGTAATTTATACCAAATGGCAAAGCGCTTTATTACCTTCGGAAGAATTTTTAAAAATAAAAGAAGGTGCTGATGCCGGCTGGCCTTATTATTATTATGATTGGATGCAGCATAAAAAACTGCTTAATCCGGAATACGGAGGCGATGGAAAAAAGGAAGGAAACGGCGCAAAATATGAGCAACCGTTAATTGCATTTCCTGCGCATTGGGCGCCCAATGATATTTTATTTTATACCGGCAACCAGTTTCCTGATCACTATAAGAGCGGCGCCTTTATTGCGTTTCATGGTTCTACTATAAGAGCTCCGTATTCACAGGCAGGATATTTTGTTGCCTTTGTACCATTTAAAGATGGCAAGCCTGCCGGGCAATGGGAAGTATTTGCAGACGGTTTTGCAGGCATGGAGACTATCGTTAATACAACAGATGCACATGCAAGGCCAATGGGGCTTGCGCAAGGTCCGGATGGTTCTTTGTACATCAGCGATTCACACAAAGGTAAAATTTGGCGCATCATGTATAAAGGTGACAAAGATGCATTTGGTGCAACACAACTGGCTGCAATGGAAAAAAGAAAGACAACAAGCGCACATATTAAGAACCCGGACGAAGTTGCAGATAATTTACAAAAAGGAGTGCTTACAGGCGGAGAGCAAATCTATAACACTTATTGTGTTGCGTGTCATTTAAATAATGGCAAAGGTGATGGAAGCCGTTTTCCGCCATTGGATAGTTCAGAATATGTGTTGGGTGATAAAAACAGGCTGATAAATATTTTGCTTCTAGGCAAACAGGAACCAATTACAGTAAAAGGCAAACCGTATAATAACCTGATGCCATCGCATAGTTTTTTACCTGATAAAGATTTATCGCTGGTGCTGACATACATAAGAAAAAACTTTGGCAATAATTCAAGCGAAATAAAACCGGAAGAAGTTGCAGCATTAAGAAGCACAACAAATACCACAGCCAAATAAAACCTGTTCTTTATATGATAAAAAAGTTGACGATTATTTTTTTGATGCTTCTTGTTTTTCCAACAATTATTAATGCGCAAACAAAAAAAACAGATCCTGAGGAACGTTTAAAGGAACTTAACATTCACTTAATTACACCAACAGCGCCGGTAGCTAATTATGTAAAAGCGGTACGTGTTGGCAATCTCATTTATCTCTCAGGTCATGGCCCTGATAAGCCTGAAGGTGGCCTTGTTACAGGCAAAGTAGGCATTGATCTTACACTGGAACAAGCCCAGGCTGCTGCAAGATTAGTGGGCATTTCACTGCTATCTACGCTTAAAGCACAGGTAGGGAATCTTAATAAAGTAAAGCGTATTGTGAAAGTGTTTGGAATGGTAAACGCGATACCAACATTTGAAAAACAACCGCAGGTTATTAATGGTTGTTCAGATCTTATGGTAGAAGTTTTTGGTGAAAATGGTAAACATGCAAGGTCTGCTGTTGGTGTTGCTTCGTTGCCTTCTAATATTCCTGTTGAAATCGAAATGATTGTTGAATTGAAAAAGTAATTATAAAATAATCTGTTCAATAAATATTTTTTGTACATAAATAAATAACTTATGAAACGTCGTAAAATAATAAAAGGTTTTACCTTGCTGCCTTTAGGAACAGTGCTGCCTTTCAAATCACTTTTTGCTACTGCAGAAAAAAATAAATTACTTGTTAATAGCGCAAATGAATTTGCTGCCAACGGAGAATTATCGATAGGCCCAAATATTTTTCAGTCAATAGGTGTAGAACCTATAATTAATTGCCGGGGCACGTTCACGATCATTGGCGGTTCTATTGAGCGCCCGGAAGTACGTGCAGGAATGGAAGCGGCATCCAAAAATTTTGTTCAATACGACGAGCTGGCTGATGGAATAGGCAAGCGGCTTGCAGAAATAACAGGTGCGGAATGGGGAATGGTTTCTGCA
>CAXSDW010000024.1:36917-38151 GCA_964236235.1 uncultured Chitinophagaceae bacterium | reverse complement strand
TATGTATCTCGATATTGGTGATTATTCTTTAGCAAAAAAATATTTGCTCGAAGGTTTTGCTTTAACGAAAATAAATCCTGATTACAATCTCGACCTTTCTTTAGCCTTAAGCCAGGTATATGAAAAGCTGGGTGATTATAGCAAGGCACTTGAATACTTTAAGCATTACAAAACTGCCAACGATAGCGCACACAGTGAAGAAATGGCCCGCAACATTACAAGGCAGGAATTAACTGCTGTTTATGAAAAGGAACAAAATCAACAAAGAGAGATAACTTCAAAACAACAGGCGATCGAGGAACAAAAGTTAGAAACACAAAAAACATGGCGAAATGTTTTTTTAGCTGCACTTATTGCCGCACTTATTATTGCTGCATTATTGTATAATCGTTATCGCTTTAAGCAGCAAACAGCAATTGAACTGGAAGCAAAAAATAATATCATTAATAAACAGCGTGAGCATGCAGAGAAGTTGCGGGAAGAAGCAGATGAAAGCAGAAAAGTTAAAGAGCAGTTTCTTGCGAACATGAGCCATGAGATCCGCACGCCGATGCATGCAATTAAGGGCATCACTGAACTATTGATTGGAAAGCCGCATGATGAAGAAACCAAAAAATACATCAGCGCAATAAAACAATCAAGCGATAATTTACTGGTAATATTAAATGATGTATTAGATCTTTCTAAAATACAGGCGGGCAAATTTTTTATACAGCACATTCCTTTTTTATTAAAAGATCAGGTAGATCTTGTATATGATACATTGCATCTTCTCGCTAATGAGAAAGGAATTGATTTTAAATTAAATTACGATGAATCAATACCGAAATTTTTAACAGGAGATCCGGTTCGAATATCACAGGTACTTTATAATCTTGTAAATAATGCAATTAAATTTACTGATAAAGGGAGTGTACAAGTTGATGTAAAAGGCGCAATTTACCAATCATCATCTGCCTGCAATATTACATTTAACATCATAGATACAGGTGCCGGCATTCCTACAGAAAAGCAGCAAGCTATTTTTGAAAGTTTCACACAGCTTACACAACCGCACATAAATAGATATAGCGGCACAGGATTAGGGCTTACCATTACAAGGCTTCTTGTAGAATTAATGCATGGAAAAATTACTTTGCAAAGTGAAGAAGGAAAGGGTTCGGCATTCATGGTAGAAGTGTCATTGCCTATTTCCCGTGAAACTGAAGTTGCAGAACTTTCCGCAATGGATTTT
>CAXSDW010000024.1:29055-36817 GCA_964236235.1 uncultured Chitinophagaceae bacterium | reverse complement strand
AGACGTTCGATTTGATATAACCCAAAACGGAATTGAAGCGATTGAGCAGTTAAAGAAAAAAGATTACGACATTATTCTAATGGATGTGCGAATGCCTGAAATGGATGGGTTTGCAGCCACGGAATTTATTCGAAGTAAAATGCCCAAACAAAAAAAAGATATTCCTATTCTTGCACTCACTGCAAGCGTTCTGCGAACTGACCTTGAAAAATGTATTGCTGCAGGTATGAACGGATACATTGCCAAGCCATTTAACAGTAAAGAATTATTTAGCAAGATGGCAGGTATTATAAAACGAAAAAATTCAAACCAAAATATTGATCCCGTTGAAAAAGATAGAACCCTCAGCGAAGAAGAGCACATTGATCTAAGCTACCTTGATAATTTTACGGATGGTGACCGCGGGGAGATGAGTCATTACCTTAATGAATTTTTAGAAACCATTCCACAGAAATTATTGCACATCCGCAACTGTATTCATCACAAAAATTTTCCTGAGCTGCAAAATCAAATTCATGCCATAAAGCCGATGCTCATTGCAATGGGAATACATTCAGTTAACCAGTTTGATGAAAATGTCATTGAACCATTAGGACAGAAAAACTACTTAGAAAAAGCGCAACAGCTTTGCATTGTTACCGGGCATGCATTAGATGAGATTACATTCATTTACAAAAATGAATATGCAAGCTGAGCCGACATATAAAACCATAATCGTTGACGATGAGTCTTTCAATCGGGACCAGTTAAAATTCAAACTCAATAAACTTTTTCCCGAAATTATCGTTGCGGCCGAATGTTGTAATGGGGCTGAAGGATTGCATGCTGTTCAGCTACATCATCCTGATTTAATTTTCCTGGATGTTATGATGCCGGTGATGGATGGGTTTAAAATGCTCGAACAAATTCCCGATCCAAAATTCGAAGTGATATTCATCTCCGTTTCAGATCAATTTGCTATTAAAGCGATTCGCCTGAGTGCAGTTGACTATTTAGTAAAGCCATTGAATGTTGATGAGTTGAGGGCTGCAATTATTCGGTTTAAAGAAAAGAAAAAAATTTATTCTGCCGAACTATTACAAAACCTTTTGCATAATGTGCATGCAAAAGACAACGCAGAATACCGTCTTACCTTACGCGGTACAGACGGCGTTCGTTTTATTCCTTTAAAAAATATAGTGAGGTGTGAGGCGAACGGAAGTTATACTCATTTTTATTTAAGCAATAACAAAATTGAAACGGCCTCAAAGCCTTTGCACGATTTTGAAGACATGCTTACAGAAAAGCAATTCATCCGCGTTCATAGGTCGCACATGATAAATAAAAGTTTTATCAGGGAGATTAAAAGCAATGGTTTTCTTGTTCTTGAGGGAAGTAAACAAATTGGAATTGCAAGAAGAAAACTTGCAGAGGTAATAAAAAGTTTAAATAAATAATGATCATCAATAAAAAACTCCTGCCTGAAAATTATTCCTGACTGAAAATTATCTTGTCTTATCGGGCATCTTGTTATTAGAACACGAATATGTTGCGCAAAATCTTTTTATCGAAACATCCTGAAGATCCTCATCTTATGCATATTGTATGGGATAAAATCGCCACGTTGCTGTTAATGATTATTTGTTCGAACCTTTAACAGGATTTTTGAAGCAATTGCTGATGATGCAAGGATTGGCGTTACACGTATCAGCCTTTATATGGCCTTACTTCAGCAATGGAATTTAAGCGGTGGAATTAATTCTAATATTGTTGTCACATCAAGACTATGAAAACAGCTAAAATAATGCGAGGTACACAAGGCACTAACTAAGATGAATAGAAGAAATCTGTAACGCATCGGTTAGTTTTTGCACTTTTTAATTTTTTGAAATTAAATGTGTCGTTCTTTTCTTTAATGTTAACCTGGATGGTATTTAATCTTTTATTCTTTAATGCTTCAAAATGCAAGTATAAAAGTGACGCTAGATCTGTAAATGAGAAGCGCTTAAATAACTGTTGGCAACTTCTTTAGGTGCTTGTTCTGTTGAAATAAGAATTAACAGCTGAATGAATTTTTCCTGGTGATTATGGTTATTAAATTCAATATTACCAGTAAGAAAAGAAGTCGTTAAAGTTTCCATCCGCTGTTCCAAGTCGGACATTGATGTTTTTATGCGGTCGCCGAGTTTTTCTGCCAGGAAATTTACCATGTGCTCAATATTTATTTGTTTGAAGGCGCCTCTGTATTAATAACTGACCGACCGGATATCCTGTGCAACTTGTTGCTTAAATTTCTGTTGTTGCAAAACTTGCTGCTTGCCCTGCTTTTCTTTAATCCATTCTAAAACGTTTGTAATCTTAGTTTAAGAGAGGCAGATAAATTAGTTCTACTCTCCAAAAACCTTATAAACCAAAAACCGTAAAAGTTATTTTTATCGTGATAAGGTGAAAGTGAAATCGAGGTATTGAATTACATCATACCCGCTGTATTCATAGTTTATTGAATATCTCGTTTTGTATCTTACTGCAACGGTTCTTTGTCGATGTAAATAATGATCGTTTTGATATGCGCCAAATTTGTATTGAAAACAAGGGATAAGTCGTTAGACGAACGAAGTAGGCAGAACGGCTACAGAAATCAGCAGGCATATTGCGAAAAAATATTGGAAAATAACCTTTGCTTCAAAGACATTATTGACCATTTCCTGGTGAACTAATCTTTTATAAAATTAATTCATTGATTAGAACCGGGTAAGCGGTTTGATACCTTGTTGTCTTTTTTTGACATATATCAATTAATCGGTCAAAAGCCGAAGCTACTAAAAACGAAAAAGCTGTCCGGAATATGTCCGAACAGCTCATAAGTAAATGAAAATCAATCTAATAAGTCGGGGCGGCAAGATTCGAACCTGCGACCTCCACATCCCAAATGTGGCGCGATAACCGGGCTACGCTACGCCCCGAGGTGAATAAATAACTGAGCCGAAATAGATGGAATACAGTTTCTTTCCAACATTTTTAAATCATCGCAAAAGTAATTAAGAATTATAAGTTTAAAAAATGAAATTAATCCTTCACTGATAACAAAGAAAATGCATCATCAATATACATGTTACTAAATCATTTCCATTACAACTATCTAATGGCATTAAATGGTTCAGCGAATAAATTATCTAACCAATAAGTAAGCTTATCACCGGATTTATTTTCAAAAACAATTTTATCGTGATTTGATTCCTGAGTGATTTGTATGAGATATGCCGGATCAAAACTTTTTAATTCAGCCAATAAATGATAAACAGGTGAAAGCCTTATATTGCTTAAGTCAACATTATTAATTACACCTCTTTTGCCTGTAGCCTGGTACAATGTGAGATGGTTTACCTGGCATAAATTTCTGATGCAATGTAAAGTCCATGAGGCACCAAATGATGTATGTAACCTTGTATCATCTGCAGAATAAATAGTTGATTTATGCGGATCACTTCGTTCCTGGAAAGTAACAGGCGAAATATGAATTGGCTTTGCAGTAAACTTTTTAATAGACTCTATGAGCTGTTGCTGTGATTGAAGATTTTCAATTATAGTACGTGTATCAGTTGCATGTGCCTGTGGATGCATGCTGAAACTTACAAAGTCATATTCAAATTCAGCAGGTTGGTTCCTGTTTAATTCTACAAAATTTCCATTTGTTCCATAACCCACATTAATTTCCGGAAATATATTTTTTATTAGTTCATAAACATGCTCAATTAAAAAAACCGGCGTTGTTTTATGCTCAATATACAACGGCAAAATACTTTGTATTCTTTGCCTGTGTTTAATAAGCTTTGAAATTAAAAATTTTAATTCTTCTTTAAAAGAGTTGCTAAAGAAAATAATTAATTCTAAAAAAGTGTCAAGTTCTTCAGCTTCTAAAATGGCTACATTTAATTCCTCTTCCCATTGTGAAGTAGCTATATGTAACTCTACACGATAATGATGAAATGGAATCTTTTTTAAATAATTAATTTCCAAGGTTGAAAGAAGCTTACTTCCGGTTACCCGGCTATATCCTATTGCAGGAAAAGTAAATTTTTCTTCATGAAATTTTACAGCAGGAGATACCTGTTTCAATACTTTATTTTTTTTACCGGCTATTTTAAGTTGTATTGATTGTACCATTTTATCACCTTCCTTAACCAACACCGGAAAAGGAAGATCGGCAGGAGTGCTATATGTTTTGTAAGAGTTATCTGCCCAGTTTCGTTGATCTTCCGTCTCGAAAACTTCTCCCTCAAAAATTATTTCACAATTAAATCCATTCGCAATAGCCCATTCCATCTTTTGTACATTTTTAAATGGCTGATGTGGACTTATATAAACAGGAAAAACAGCAGTATACTTTTCTGTGTTTGGTTGTGTAATAATTATTTCTTTACCGGCACATTCTTTTATCGGGTGAAGCAGACATAAACCAATACGGTTTTTTTTAAATGTGCTTAATGCTTCACCTTCCATCAAAAAAACTATAGTATTGTCTTCTCTTCCTTCGATGGCAATAAGACTTTTGTAATGAATATTATTAAGCTCATATACCGCCTGGTAAGTTATAAAAAAACTCTTTTCATGTTTTTGTATTACCTCATCTTGTATTTGATAAGGTGCAGTTTCCCAGTCTACTCCTCTTACTGCAGCATAAATCATCCTGATGAATTCTGTTCCTTTATATTTTAGATACCTGAGATTACCATTTTCATAAAGGCAATTAATATCACCAGAATTTAAGCTTTCAACAGCCGGTATTTTTACATCAAACGGCAATTGTATTAACCGATCTTCCATTTTTGTGCGTTTGAAAACTAATCAGCTTTGCTGCCTCATTCAATATCCTGTTGTGTTTATATGATGATTCAGATCATTATCCTTTGATAACCATTTAAATTTTTGAATGCTTTGACATGGCGAACAAAACTTATTCAGATTTTTTTCTAAAATTGATTACCGGACTTTTTTGGCATTGAATATCAGCATCTTTTTCTCCTGTCTCTGGTACATTTAACTGATTAAATATTTTACAAGAAGTCACTATCTTCTTTTACGGTTTTACAAAATTTATACCATTTGCACTTTTCATCATACATCCCTTATGATACGGTCAGGTAATTCTTCTTTGGCTTTTTCAAAAACTATATTGCCATTTTCTGCTAAAAATATATCACTTTTTGTTGCGCTGTAATAGTAGTAAAAATTGAAAGACCTAATTGGTAAACATTTTTGTTACGAGTCTTCAAATCATCTTGCCGCCCCGACCAGGTTGATTTCTTTCAAAATCGAAAGCTCGTAAAACTCACTTTTTACAGGCTTTTTTGTTTCTAAGCCCACCAATTAATATAAAAAAATATCAATTCTTTTGCAACCCGTTCGGTTGCCAGAAAAATAAAATATTCAGTGAACCTGCCTGCAAATTTTGGAAGCCGTTCCACATATTCAACCTCCCCGAAGATTTCGTCCCTTATTTCCAAGATAAGGCAGGAGCGTATTTTGGACATTTGTTTTTTTGACAACCCAAATTGCCGCTGTTTATTGCACATTGACATTTATAAGATAAATGCTTGCCTTTATTGGCTCAATAATATTTACTTTCGGTAAATAAAAGTGCTTTGTGCTATCCTTTAAGAACATTTTTCTAAATAAAAGTGATAAGGAGTTTAGAAGACAACTTCATAATGTTTTAGGTTTCGTGCCTGGCAATCTTACTTTATATAAAACAGCGTTAAGTCATAGATCAATTCGTGAAGGTTCAGATGAAAACAATGAACGTTTGGAGTTTCTTGGAGATGCAGTGCTAAGCTCAATTGTGGGCCATTATCTTTTTATGCGTTATCCATATAAAGATGAAGGATTTTTAACAGAGATGAGAAGTAAGATGGTGAATAGAAATAAGCTTAATGATATTGCTTTAAAAATGGGCTTAAAAAAAATTACTTTTTACAACAAGTTTGATAGCTCTCTTAAAATATCCCAGATTTTTGGTAATACGCTGGAAGCCGTTGTGGGTGCGGTTTATCTTGATAAAGGATATTCTAAAACACAGCATTGGGTTACAATGCATATTATTAATCCGCATCTTTATATGGAAGATCTTGAGAATCTTGAGATCAATCAAAAAAATAAATTATATGGATGGGCAAATAAAAATGGTAAAAATTTAGAGTTTGAAACCTTGGAAGAATCCATTGAAAACGGCAGAAAATTATTTACCATAGGTGCAATAGTAGACGGGGAATTGGTTGCTGAGGCCAAAGCATATAATAAAAAAGATGCCAGCCAGGTAGCTGCACAAATTGCTGTTGTAAAATTAGGATTAATATAGTAATGTACGATTTGCAAGGTATGATGCTGTTGTAAAAATGATTGCTTAAATTCCAATAATTCATTAATTTATAATCACAGTTTACACAAATGAAATTTGGAATTATAGGAAGCGGTAGCTGGGGAACTGCTTTAGCTAAAATTTTGACTGACAATAATAATAATGTCAACTGGTGGGTAAGAAACGAATCTTCTATTAAACATTTTATAGCAAGGCACCATAATCCTGATTATTTAAGCTCCGTTTTTTTTAATACATCATTATTATATTTTACTTCGGACGTAACAACTTTGATCGAAAAATCTGATTGCATAATTGTAGCTGTTCCATCTGCATTTGCAGTAAACGCTTTACAAAATCTCGATGAAACTTTATTTAAAGGAAAAAAGATAGTGTCTGCTATTAAAGGAATTTTACCGGAACAAAATTTATTGCTTAACCAATATCTTACCAGGGAATATAATGTTGAACTGGAAAACTATTTTGCTGTATTAGGTCCTTGTCATGCTGAAGAAGTTGCCGCAGAAAAATTATCTTACTTAACCTTCTCAGGTATTGATGAAGCAACTACAACTATTATATCAAAATACTTTGCTACTCCATATCTCAATACAATTATAAATAATGACATTTACGGAGTTCAGTTTGCCGCTATCTTAAAAAATATTTATGCACTCGGCGCCGGAATAGCGCATGGGCTTGATTATGGCGATAATTTTTTAAGTGTATTAATTGCCAACAGCGCCGATGAAATGGCTGGCTTTTTACGCAAGTCGGGCATAAATAATATTGATGTTGGGCACATTGCTGATGATAGAAAAGTGTCAAAACAACAACATGTAAACTATGCAGCATCCGTATATCTCGGCGATTTATTAGTTACCTGTTATTCGCTTTACAGCCGCAACCGCACTTTCGGAAATATGATTGGAAAAGGTTATTCAGTTAAGACTGCGCAACTTGAAATGAGCATGGTTGCAGAAGGCTATAATGCAAGTAAATGCATGCATATCATTAATAAAAGTATACAGGCCGATATGCCTATTGCTGATACAATTTATAAAATTTTATGGAAGCAAACTCCGGCCCGTGACGGCTTTGTTAAAATAGAGCAAACCTTAATTTAATGGTATGAGAAATTAAGGAATAATTTTAAAAAAATAGATCTGCTGCAATGCCATCAGCGAATAGCTTTCCTTGTGTTGTAAGAATAAGGTTATTATTAGTAAGAATAAGGTGATTGTTTTTTAGAAACTTTGTGCTTTCATCTTTGATTTTAGCACTTGTTTCCTGCCCAAATTTTTCCTTTACAAAATTTAGATCTAATCCTTCAACAGTTCTTAAAGAAGTCATTATATATTCATTTAATTGCTGCGTGGCTGATAAGTTTTCTTCTTCAAATGGAAGCATATTATTTATTATTGACTT
>CAXSDW010000024.1:0-28955 GCA_964236235.1 uncultured Chitinophagaceae bacterium | reverse complement strand
GTTAAAGCATAGCATGAAATGTGAGGCACTTTTAATGCAATCACCATTTCAATATTTTTTCTCCAGTCTTCATCTTCTAAAGTTGGTGTGCCATAAATAAGATCAACAGAAAAATTAGTAAACCCTTCTTCTTTGATAAATTTTATTGATTGTAAAGCCTGGTCTGCATTATGTACTCTGTTCATCCATTGCAGATCTTTTTCTTTAAAAGATTGAATGCCGATACTCAACCTATTTATACCTGCTGCTTTCCATTCCGCTAAATTATTTTTATTGATGTCATCAGGATTTGCTTCAAATGTTATTTCTGCATTCTCATCTGCATTGTAACATTTTTTAATTGTGTTTAACAACATATTTATTTCCACAGAAGCTAATAAACTTGGTGTTCCTCCGCCAAAATAAATCGTTTCAATCTTAGAAAAATCTTTATAAATAGAAGCGCTCAACTTTATTTCATTTATTAAAGCAACCACCATTTCATCTTTATAATTTAATGACGTTGAAAAATGAAAATTACAGTAATGACAAGCCTGTTTGCAAAAGGGAATATGTAAGTAAATACCTGACAAAGATTTTTGATTACAGAATTTAGAATTTAGATTTGATTATAAAAAGAGTTCAACATATAATCCAATTGAAAAGAAAAAACAATATTGTTGAGTTTTACTTTTCACTTTTTATCCTGGCAAATTTACTGTTAACGATTTCTGCCGGGGCGCAAAATAAGTATAGCCTTGTTATAAATTTGGTTGATAAAGATAGTTTATTCTCTTCCGGCAATTATTCACCTGAATTACAATCGCTTCACTTGCAATCTTCTTTTAAAGATATGGCATTATGCTCAAGCTATGTCAGCCGCCTGCCTCAAACCCTTGTTGGGCAAGGTTATCCGGCTGCTTCTGTTGATTCAGTTTACTTTGATTCTTTGGCTGCACATGTTTTTTTATTTCTCGGACCAAAGTTTAAATGGATAGAAGTTAACATTGATAATGTAGAAAGAAAAGCATTAGATCAATCTGGCTGGAATAAAAATAAAAAAATTGATTTCAATGAATTGCAAAGCAGGCAACAAAAAATCTTAACCTATTATGAAAACACAGGATATCCGTTTACAGAAATAAAGTTAGACAGTATATTGCTTGAAGATGATGTAATTAAAGGCAAGCTAAAAGTAAACAAAGGTGTTCTTTACCACATTGACAGCATACGGATAAATGGAAAAGTTAAAATTAAAAATTTATTTCTTCAGCGATATTTAGACGTAACAAATGGCAGTATTTATAATTTTGAAAAGCTGCAAAATGTAAACAGGCGATTATCTGAATTGCCCTATTTGCAGGAACAGCAGCCGGCGGTATTAACCATGCTTGGTACAGGAGCAACGCTGGATTTATATCTGAAACCAAAACCCAGCAGCCAGGTAAATTTTTTAGTAGGATTTTTACCAGGTGATAATATTACAGGTAAGGCGCAATTAACAGGAGATATAAATCTTGATCTGAAAAATGCATTGGGAACAGGTGAAAGTATATTGCTGAATTGGCAGCAATTACAACGAAAATCTCCACGTTTAAATTTGGGTTATCAGCATCCTTATATTTTTAATTCTTCTTTTGGTATTGATTTTACTTTTGATCTTTTAAAAAAAGATTCGAGTTATTTGCAATTGAATTCACAATTGGGATTGCAATATATTTTATCCGCAAATCAATCAGGTAAAATATTTATACAAAATCAACGTGCTTATCTTTTACAAGGCGGCTATGATACCAATCAAATAAGGCAAACGAAAATACTTCCGCCGAATATTGATGTGAATTCCAATAGTATCGGGATTGATTATTTCCGCACAAATACTAACTATAAATTTAATCCAAGAACCGGTAATGAAATAAGATTTACAACTGCTGTTGGATTAAAAAAAATCACTAAAAATAACGACATCAGCAATTTAAAAGATCCTTCAAATCCCGGATTTAATTTTAATTCGTTATATGATTCTTTAAAGCTTAAAACGTACCAGTTAAGAGCTATTGTAAGCGCTTCGCATTATTTTGCAACTGGTAAAAGCAGTACACTCAAGGCCAGTGTTAACCTTGGTATTTTTCAGAGCCAGGATATTTTTCGTAATGAATTATTTCAAATTGGCGGATATAAATTATTAAGAGGTTTTAATGAAGAAAGTATCTATGCAAATCAATATGCCGTATTTTCAGCCGAATACAGATTTTTAGTTGGTGTTAATTCTTTTCTTTTTGGATTTACAGATATCGGTTTAACCAAAACAAATTACCAAACCACCAACTTTACCAATAATTTTATAGGAGTTGGCTTAGGAGTGAATTTAGAAACTAAGGCTGGTTTGTTGAATGTTAGTTATGCGATAGGTAAAAGAAATGATATAAAATTTGACGTTCGTAATGCTTCCAAAATCCATCTGGGATATGTAAATTATTTTTAATGCTCTGACTAAACATTATATGAGAGTTTTTTTTATAATAATTTTTATTTTAGCCGGTAAAGACTTTTGTTTAGCGCAGTCTAAGAATGACAGTAACAAAACAGACAGTAACATAGCTCAACGATTGTTGCATGACACGGCCGTAAATAACGCAACATTAATTGATTCAACTAAAATACCTCTAAAGTCACCGGAAAGAAATTACCAATCTATTTTAAATAACCTGCTGAGCGCAAACAAATTTATCAATCTTTCCAAAAAATCTGTACCATTTATCAATAGAAAAAGAGAAGCAGAAAGTAAAGATTATTTATTTTATTTACTCAGTATTATAATCTTATTTTTTGCCCTGTTTAAAGGTTTTTATTCGCAGTATTTTAATAATGTTTTTCGGGTTTTTTTTAACACTTCTCTTAGGCAAAATCAGTTGACAGATCTGTTATTACAGGCAACATTACCGTCCTTAATTTTGAATATTGTTTTTGTGACTACGTCAGGTTTATACGCCTGGTTACTATTAAGACATTTCAATAAAATTACAAACTTAAATAGCAGTAAAATTTTACTACTTTCTGTTTTAATAGTCAGTGGTATTTATATTATTAAATTTTTGATAATTAAATTTATTGGCTGGATAACCGGAATGAAAGAAGCAGCGGACGCTTATATTTTTGTAGTGTTCCTTATTAATAAAATAATTGGTGTTATTCTTATTCCTTTTATAATACTTATTGCTTTTGGTATGCCTTCGTTGCTACCTGTTATTTTAATGTCGTCTTTTTTTATATTAGCAATACTTTTCCTTTTACGTTTTTTTCGGTCATACAATCTTCTTCAAGGTAAAATTGAGGTAAGAAGATTGCCTTTTATGTTATATATAATAGCTGTAGAAATTTTACCTTTTTTAATTATTTATAAGTGGATCACAACTATCGTTTAGGTTGATAACCAATATTATTTATAAAATTTACAAGCACAACATTAAATTTCAGTATAAAATATTAACTTTGCGCAACCGTATGACGCTACACATGGTTAAAAACATTGCTGCTAAGGAAACTAAACCTGTGAATATTCAAAAGATACTAATTACCCAGGCAAGGCCGGAAAGCGAAAAATCTCCTTACTTTGAAATGGCTAAAAAGTTCAAAGTAGACCTGGACTTTCATCCATTTATAAGAGTAGAAGGAATACCTTCAAAAGAATTCCGTAAACAGAAAATTGACATATCTAATTACTCTGCTGTAGTATTTACCAGCAGAAATGCAATTGATCATTTTTTTCGTACTTGTGACGAACTGAAAATCAGCGTTTCACAGAATACCAAATATTTTTGTATCACAGAGGCTGTAGCATTGTATCTTCAAAAATTCATTCTTTATCGCAAGCGTAAAGTATTTTATGGCGCCGATGGAACTAATAAAAGTTTATTTGATGTAATTAATAAACATAAAGAGCACGAGAAATTCCTGTATCCGTGCTCCGAATCATTTGATAGTGAAATTACAAATTGGCTCAGGTCTAATAATTGTGAGTACGGAACTCCGGTACTCTATAAAATTATCAGCAACGATATTAAAGACATATTTAATAAAAAGACCTACGATTTAATTTGCTTTTTTACACCAGGTGGAGTTAAAAGCTTTATAGAGAATTTTCCATCCTTTCAACAAAATGGTACCAGGATTGGGGCATTTGGCGACAATACTTTTAAAGCAGCTTCTGCCGCCGGCCTTACGCTTGATATAAAGGCACCTCTACCCAAAATGCCAAGTATGGTTTCAGCGCTTGAGCAATTTTTGGCGCAGCAAAAAAAGAAGTAAATAACTTCTTTTTTTTGCGGCAGGCTTAATGATTTTTTTGCATCTCCTCCTTTCGTTCTCTTTAATTTTCTTATAACTTATTTGTTACATTCTGCTTTAATTTTTTAATCATTTAATTTGGCTAAGTATATGATGTATTAATTTCATCTTCATTTAGTCTCATCAATTATTAATGCAAAAGTTTACTAATCATCTTAAAAGTGAAACCAGCCCTTACTTATTACAGCATGCACATAACCCTGTAAATTGGTATGCTTGGGGAAATGAAGCGCTGCAAAAAGCGCTGAAAGAAGATAAACCAATATTGGTTAGTATTGGATACTCGGCTTGCCACTGGTGTCATGTGATGGAAAAAGAAAGTTTTGAAAATGAAGAAACTGCAGCAGTAATGAATGAATTTTTCGTGAACATAAAAATTGATCGTGAAGAACGGCCTGATCTTGATCATATTTATATGGATGCAGTTCAGGCTATTACCGGCAGTGGTGGCTGGCCATTAAATGTATTTCTTACGCCGGATTGTAAGCCTTTTTATGGAGGAACTTATTTTCCTCCCGAACAGATTTATAACAGGCCTTCCTGGAAAGATGTGCTTACAGGCGTTCACAACTTATTTATTAATGACAGGCAGAAAGTAGAAGCGCAGGCAGAACAGCTAACTTCTCACATTGGCAGCAATAATATTTCAGCTTATGAAAGTAACCTGTTAGTAGCAGGTGAGCAGCAAATATTTTCCAAAGAAAATGCTGATATAATTTTTAAAAATATTATAAAGCAGGCTGATAAAGAATGGGGTGGTTTTGGCAAAGCACCTAAATTTCCGCAAACTTTTACTATTGAATATTTATTAAGATATTATTATTATACTAAAAATGAAGAAGCGTTACAACAAGCTTGTCTTAGTTTAAATAAAATGATCTATGGCGGAATTTATGACCAGGCAGGTGGAGGATTTGCCAGGTATTCAACAGATACAGAATGGCTGGTTCCCCACTTTGAAAAAATGTTGTACGATAATGCGCTTATTGTTTCTGCCTTATGTGATGCGTATCAAATAACCGGTGATGAACTTTACAAAAAAACCGCGGAGCAAACAATCAAATTTATTGAAAGGGAATTAATGACCAATGAAAATGGTTTTAATGCTGCTTTAGATGCAGATAGTGAAGGTATTGAAGGAAAATTTTATGTATGGAGCTTTGAGGAAATACAAAGTCTTCTGAGAGAAGATGCGGAAATATTTTGTAAATTTTATGATGTGTCTCCGCAAGGTAATTGGGAGCATGTGAATATTTTAAGAGTACTTACACCTGCAAAAGAATTTGCAAAGATCAAAGGAATTAAAACAGATGAGCTTGAATGTCTTTTAGACAAATGTTTATCAAAACTTTTAGCGCAGCGTGATAAAAGAATACGGCCACAATTAGATGATAAAGTTTTGTTAGGATGGAATGCTTTAATGAACATTGCACTATCAAAAGCTTCGGCGGCATTTGGTAATGCTGCGTATAAAGAATTTGCTAAAGCTAATTTTGAATTCTTGTGGTCAAAGTTTGTAATAAACGGCAATGAGATATTATTTCATACATATAAAAATAATATTGCAAAATACCCGGCTTTTTTAGATGATTATGCTTACCTGGTAAAAGCCTGTATTCATTTGCAGGAAACCACTTCAGACGTAAGGTATTTAGAAAAAGCATTATACCTGACCGAAGCTGTTATTAATAATTTTAGCAATAACGAAAATGACTTCTTTTATTTTACAGGTAAGTTTCAAACTGATGTAATTGTAAGGAAAAAAGAAATATATGATGGCGCCGTTCCTTCCGGTAATTCGGTAATGGCAGCAAACTTGTTATATCTGTCGGTAATATTCGATAAAAAGTCCTGGAAAGCATGGGCAATAAACCTCTTAAGTAAACAGGCAGAAATCTTAATTAAATATCCAACATCATTTGCTAACTGGGCATGCACATTTATCGACCAGGTGTTTTCAATTAATGAAATAGCGATTGCAGGCAAAGGTTTTGAATCTTTAAGAGATGAACTTTTAAAAATTTTTATTCCAAATAAAGTATTGCAAAGTGCAGAAGAGCCTGAAGTTTCTAAATTTCCTTTGTTATCAAATAAATCATCAACTAAACAACCGCTTATATATTTATGTCGTAATTATACATGCAAGCTTCCGTTTAATACTGTGCAATCTGCTATTAATGAATTGCACAATCCTTAAATTTTGTATGTGATTACAATAATTAAAATAATCATCCGTTAATAAGAATGTTCCTGTTTTTCTTAACAAAAACTTTATGATTTTCACGTTCGCTCTAAATAGATTTACATAAAAAAAAATATTACATTTGTCCTATAGCCTCAAAGTTATAACTATGAAACAGTTGTTAAGTTTAGTACCCGCTTTAGCCATTCTTCTTTTAGCAGGCTGTAAGTTAGGTAAGTCAAAATCAGGTAGTTTAAAAAACGATGGCCAGCTTCATGGTGTAGCACCTTCTTCAAAATATAATTTACCAAAGCCTCCGGGCATGGTTTACATTCCTTCCGGAACTTTCCATATGGGGCCAAGCGATGAGGATATTAACTATGCTTTTACAGCACGCAACAAGCAGGTATCTATAAGTGGCTTTTGGATGGATGCAACTGAAATTACTAACAATGAATATCGCCAGTTTACAAATTGGGTACGTGACTCGATAGCCGCTAAATTGATGGGTTATGTAAAACAAGGTGCTGATGGTAATGAATATATTGATTGGAAACAGGCAGGCAATATCAAATGGGGTGATAAGGCTACTATTGAAAAAATAGATGCTATGATTATTACGCCTGATAATAGAATATTCGGGCAAAAAGAACTTGATGCTTCAAAAATTAAATACCATTCTGAAGTATTCGATTTTGATGAGGCTTCAAAAAGAGAAAATGCAAATGTGCCACGTGGGAAATTTATTACTAAAAGTGATATTCCTGTATATCCGGATACATTGGTTTGGGTAAGAGATTTTGCTTATGCTTATAACGAACCAATGGCAAAACAATATTTTAGTCATCCTGCTTTTGGAAATTACCCGGTGGTAGGAGTAAGCTGGAAACAAGCAACGGCTTTTTCTGAATGGAGAACACATTATTTGAACTCTTATTTAATCTCTAAAAAAAGATCAACCGAATCTCCTTTTAGATTACCTACGGAAGCGCAGTGGGAATATGCTGCACGTGGAGGACGTTCTCAGGCACCTTATCCGTGGGGTGGGCCTTACTTACGAAATAAGAAAGGTTGTTTGTTAGCTAACTTTAAGCCGGGCCGTGGAAATTATCCTGAGGATGGTGGATTTTATACAGTGCGTGCTGATGCTTACTGGCCTAATGATTTTGGTTTATATAATATGGCCGGAAATGTGGCTGAATGGACTTCTTCGCTTTATTATGAAGGCGGGTACGACTTTCAGCATGATATGAACCCTACTATTCGCTGGAATGCCAAGGATCAGGATCCTCCGCGGATGAAGCGTAAAGTAATTCGTGGTGGCAGTTGGAAAGATGTTGGCTATTTTCTACAAACCAGCACACGCTCTTATGAATACCAGGATACAGCAAAAGCATATATAGGATTTCGTTGCGTGATTGATTTACCGCCAACATTAAATAAAAAAGGAAAATAAAACCTTAGATAATCGCATAATTTTCTCATCAATTTATTGTACTCACTATAATAAGCTTAGGCTATTGTATTCACTATAACACAAACATAAATTAAAAATTAAATATCATGCCTCACAGAAAAAGAACCTTTTTAACCCTTATTGATGTATTGGTCAGCGCTGGTGCTGCGGTAATTATATTTGCTGCATGGGCAAAATTAACTCATCAGTCTTTTGCCGATAATATGCTTACAATTGGTATGTGGACTGAAACTGCCATCTTTTTAGTATATGCCGGAATTGAGTGGGTAAAACCAAAAAGACATGAAGAAGATGAACAGCCTGTAGAAGTTGTTCAGACCGGAAACCCTGCTTTAAAAACAATGGACAAAATGTTAATTGATGCAGACATTACTCCTGTTAATTTAAAAAGACTTGGAGACAACTTTCAAAAGTTAGGTACGACGGTTTCCCAGATTGGTGAAGTAGGCGATGTAGTGAAATCTACCAGTGATTTTTCTGCAAAAACAAAAGAAGCAACTTCAGCTATGGGCTTAATGAAGGAAGCCTATGTAAATTCTGCTTCCACTATGGTTAATTTTAATAATGCTGCTGATAGCGCAAAAGGATTTCATGACCAGGTGCAGGTTTTAACTAAAAATTTATCTTCTTTAAATACCATTTATGAGCTTGAGCTGAATGAAAGCAATAATCACCTGAAATCTTTAAATGGATTTTATGGCAAACTTGCTGAAGCAAGCCAGGTAATGATGGCAAGTGTTGATGATGCCAATAAAGCAAAAACAGAAATAAGCACGTTAGCAAATAATCTTGGTAAATTAAACCAGGTATATGGCAACATGCTAAGTGCAATGCAGGGAAGATGAAAATGTAAATCCTTATATCTTAACAAACACATTATAAATTTAAATTATTATGGCTTTACCGAGAGAACCCAGGCAAAAGATGATCAATATCATGTATTTGGTATTGACCGCCATCTTAGCCCTGAATGTATCTAATGAGGTAATAAATGCATTCAAAGTTGTAGATAAAAGTCTGATAACTTCCAACAATAATATAAGCGCATCAAACAGTACGTTATATCAATCCCTTGCATCTAAATTAAACGATCCTCAATCTGCTGAAAAAGCAAAATTATGGGAACCGCTTGCAATGCGGGCTAAACAACTTTCCGGGGATATGATGGTTTATATTGACAGTTTAAAGTTTTCTTTAAAAAAAGGAGCTGATCTTAAAATGAAATTTAACAAGGCTACAAATGATAGTATTGAAGATTTCAGAGAAGACAATCTTGATGCTTCTACAAGATTATTTGAAACCTATGGTAAAGGGCCTGAATTAAAAGCCCGGCTTGACGAATATAAGCAGGAAATGCTTGGTATAAATCCCGCTATTAAAGCCCAATTTGAAAATAACTTTCCTGTATCTACGGATGTTCCGCTTTCTCAGGATGGAAATAAGAAAGATTTTACGCAAGCTTTTTTCCACATGACACCTACTGTAGCTGCATTGACAATGCTTAGTAAGTTTCAAAATAATGTGAAAAATGCAGAGAGCCAGATTGTAACCTATTGCCATAATCAGATTGGAGCAGTAGAAGTTCATATGGACCAGGTAGGTGTATTAGTTGGGCAAAGCTCAAATTATTTAATGCCCGGGCAGGATTTAACTATTACAGCAGGCGTAGGTGCGTACAGTTCCTCAGCAGCGCCTAAAATTTCTATCAATGGAAGCAGCGTACCGGTTACAGATGGCCAAGGTACTTTTAAAACTGCAGTCAGCGGCGCAGGAGATCATTCCGTTTCTGTGAATGTTTCTTTTTTAGATGAAAATAAAAAAGTTGTAACAAGAACTGAAACAGTTAAATATACTGTTGGTACGCCAGGTGGCGCTGCAGTTATGCTTGATAAAATGAATGTATTTTATATTGGTGTTGATAATCCTGTAACTGTTTCCTCAGGCACAGGGTGGGATAAAACGCATGTTTCTATGGCTGGCGGCACTTTATCACCGGCGGGCGGGGCAGGAAAATTCAATGTACGGGTAAGCGCTGCAGGCAAAGCTTCTATCACAGTTAATGCTGATGGCAAACCTAGCACTTATGATTTTAGAGTTAAAAGAATACCGGATCCAATTATAAAAGTAGGACCAAGCAGTGGCGGAAGAATTCAATCAGTTGTATTTAAAAACCAACAATTTGTTCGTGCTGATCTTGAAAATTTTGATTTTGATGCAAGATTCAGCGTTGTTAGCGCTACTGTTTATTTCTCAGGTACAAATTTTCCAAGTGTTCAACAAACAAGTATATCCGGCGGAAATTTAGGAGCATTAAGTGCTCAGTTAAGTCGTTGTGTTCCCGGAACCGCTGTGATATTTGATAATGTAAAAGTACAAGGCCCGGACGGGGTTGTAAGAACTATTCAAAATGCACCAGGGTTCTCGTTATATTAAATAAAATTACTACCATGAATAACCTTTTTGTAAAATGTTTTTTGTTTGCCATTTGCTTTTCATTATTAGCTACAGTGGCTGATGCACAGGCAAAAAAACGAACAGTTAAAAAGCGTACAACAACAAAAAAGACAACCAGCAGTCGTACTAAAGCGAAAATAACACCAACCCAGGTTGATACAGTTGCTGTGGCTGCTACTGCAATTGATAGTTTGCCTATTGCCAAAGTAAAAAAATCATTGCGCTCAAACGATGCTATAGAAATGAATCTTGTAAAAGAAAGAACTCCTTTGGCGTATCAGAATATTAGGGAAGATGATGCTGTATACCGGGAAAGACTTTGGAGGGAAATTGACATACGGGAGAAGCAAAATATTGCATTCCGGTATTCTGCTGATGAGGATAACGGTAACCAGCGCTTTATTTCAATTTTATTTAAGGCAATACAGGACGGTCCGGATAATGGCGGTGTCACGGTGTTTGACGCTGTAGATGATAGATTCACAACGCCGTTAACAGTAGCTGAAGTTGCTAATAAGATTTCAGGCGGAAAAGTATCTGTGCCTGTGTATGATTCCTTAGGTAATATTGTTAGTTATAAAGAAACCGTTGCTGAAGTAAACCTTGATTCGTTTTATAAATTTCATATTAAAGAAGAAGTTATTTTTGATAAACAAAGCTCAAGATTGTTCTGGAGAATATTAGGAATAGCTCCTGTAAAAAATGTTATCACATCACAGGGATTAAGTGTTGGTGAAACGGAATTGTTCTGGGTTTATTATCCCGATCTAAGGCCAATACTTGCTAAGTTTGATGTGTACAATGGTAAAAATTTTGGCGCAAAAATGAGTTGGGAAGAACTCTTTGAAAGCAGGATGTTTTCCGGCAGAATAATTAAAAGCACTCTTGATAATCCTTATGACAGGTATCTTTCAGAATACCAGGGTTTAAAGGATAACAGGATTCTTCAACTGCTCCAGGGCGAAGATATAAAAGACAGGATTTTTAATTACGAACAAAATTTGTGGAGTTATTAAATCTGGTTAGAAAATATTTAAAAGGGAATGCGATTAAGCATTCCTTTTTTGTTTGTCATAAATCATAAAACGATTTATTAACAATCAATTTTCAGCATTTTGATTCTCCTCTTTATTTAAGCCTGAAATAATTATTTTCGCTTTTGCATTTCCCACCACAGTAGTTAGTTCTTCCATTGAAAGATTCTTTATATTTTTTACTGACTTGTATCTTTTCAATAAATTATCAGCTGTTGATTTTCCAATACCTTTTATCAACTCTAATTCGTTAAAGAAAGTTCCCCTGCTGCGCTGATTGCGATGAAAGCCGATGCCAAATCTATGGACTTCATCCCTTATACGTCTTATCAATTTAAGACTGTTACTATCAAACGGTAGTTTTATTGATTGCTGATCTCCGGGATAAAATATTTCTTCTTCATTTTTAGCAAGACCGATAAGTGTGGTTTTTCCTTCCAGTTGCAATTCTTTTATAGCTTCAACTGCAGCATTTAGTTGCCCTTTTCCGCCATCAATAATTATAAGCTGTGGCAAAGGCAGTTTTTCATCCAGTACTCTTTTATATCTTCTTAAAACCACTTCTTTCATGGTAGCAAAGTCATTTATTCCTATAACAGTTTTTACGTTATACTTTCTGTAATTGGTTTTATCAGGCACTCCATTTTTAAAATAAACCATAGCAGAAACAGGAAAACTACCCTGGAAGTTAGAGTTATCAAAGCATTCAATATGCATCGGTATATCCGGCAAGTGAAGTTGCTGTTGCAGATTAACTAAAATCTCATGCTTTTCCAGATCTGTTTTTTCATCAAGTTGCAACATCTTTTTTTCATTAAGTTCCTGCCTGAAATAATTTACATTTTTTTCAGAAAGATCTAAAAGTTTCTTTTTATCACCGGATTTAGGAACAGTAATTAATATACCAGGATCAGGATATGTAATAATTAAAGACGTAACAATCTCTTGTGCTTCGCTGTTGAAAGTATTTCTTAACTGAGCAATTGCAAATACCAAAACTTCCTCTACAGTTTCATCAAGCTTTTGCTCAAGTATAATGGTTTTTGTTTGCACAATTGTACCATTATTTACCATAAGATAATTTACATAAGCCACATCTGCATCTTTCAAAATGGAAAAAACATCTACATTATTTATGTGTTCATTAACTACCTGCGATTTAGCTTTATAATTTTGAAGATGCTCTAATTTCTTTCTTGTTGTTTCAGCTTTTTCAAAGTTCAACTGTGCTGCATACTGTTGCATTTCCTGCTTAAAATGCTGGATAACCGGGTAAAGATTTCCTTTCATCAGGTTCTTTAATTGATGTAATCCCTCGGTGTAATTTTCTGCAGTTTGCAAATCTTCACAAGGCCCTTTGCAATTGCCTAAATGGTATTCAAGACATACTTTAAATTTGCCTTTTTTAATATTGTTTTCAGTTAAATTAAGCTTGCAGGTACGCAATTGGATATTCTGTTTGATAAAGCTGAGTAACTCTCTTACTCTTCCAACGGAAGTAAACGGCCCAAGGTATTGAGAGCCGTCATTTATTTTAGAACGTGTTAAAAAAACCCTCGGAAAAGGCTCGTTTTTTATTACGATGTAAGGGTAAGATTTGTCATCTTTAAGATTAATATTAAACCTTGGCTGGTATTGCTTTATAAGTGAATTTTCTAATAAAAACGCATCTTGCTCGGAATTGACAATAGTAAATTCGATCCGGTGTATTCTTTTTACAAGCTCATGTGTTTTATAGCCGGTAAATGTTTTAGTAAAATAAGAGCTTACTCGTTTTCTTATGTGTTTAGCTTTGCCAACATAAAGCATTTCATTTTTTTCATTGAAATATTTATAAATTCCTGGCTGGTCAGGAAGTGTATGTTGGATGCTATGAAAAACTTCAGAAGTCATATGACGGCTGTAGTGTTTTTGTGGTTTGTTACTTAATTATCAAAATTCCAGATCAACTCTTCCTCCTTTATTTCAGGCGGCAAATTCGGTTTTTCTGTAATGGTTGTAATCTTGCAATACTTATCAGAATTCCAGGTTAGTTGCATCGTTTGCATTGGATCAGTATTCAATTGCTTTACAATATAAATACGTTTTATTTTGCCTTTTTCAGGATCAGCATAAACGTCCCAATGCTTTACCTGCATTGTGTCTGGAAGCGGTTTAACCGGATCGTAAGAAAACGTTACGGCGTTAATAGTTTGATCAAGAAAAGATCTTTCAGTAAAATAATTATGTAATGTAAGTGAATCAATAACCGGGTATAAAAAAGGCTGTACAAAGGCTTTTATATTTTCCTTCTTTATCCAGGCAGAATCTGATTTTCCATTGATAGTTGAAATCTTTAAAGGTGTTACAGGCAAACTATCTAATTCTTTTATTTGCCCGCGAATGTATTGCGTGACAGGAAAAAAATTGTTTTGATCAGGAGCAACCTGTTGCTGGAATTGAACGTTTCGTTTTTGATTACAACTGATTAAAATAATTGTAGTTATTGCAAAAAAAGAAAACGTTTTTAGCATAAGCAAAATTACAATAAGAATAGATTGCCTTACTACGTGCACGTACAGCGAAGAAAGTAGTTACTGAATTTTAAGAAATTATTTTGCTATTTTGCTTATGGCTAAACGGATACCATAATCTATAAAGTGTTCTTTTACCCGGTAATCATGGGTATACGAAGAGAGAAGCTGGTAATGAACCTGCGGCCCGATTTGCCATGCGAATTTATTTGAATTAAAAGATAGGAAAGTGCCTATGTTAGTACTCATATTCCACTTACGTGAAAGTGAGGCCTGGCTTAAATAATCAAGTTTATCTGTAGAAAGAAGATAGGCCTGGTTAGCTATTACCCAGGATGGCTGGAGACTTGCAGCTGCGTTCAATTGCATTTTATCATTGCCTGCTAATACATACTCAAAACCAACCGGCAAAGAAAGCTGTAACGAATAATTATGGAGGTTCATAAGGCCGGCTCCAGAGCCATTTCCAAAGTACGAAATAGTAGAAATTTGATATGGAGAATTCGTCTGGTCATACAACATTAAAGTTGCGTTTGTTGGATGTATACTGTTTGCCCTAATTGTATATGCAGAATAATTAAACTGCAATCCTGTGGTAAATTTTAATTTTTTAGATATAGTATACTTCAATACAGTTCCGGCTTCAAAGCCTGGAGCAACATCATGTTTAACTGATTTATTTAGATCAGCATTTGTACTTGTAGCGCTGCCGTTAGAAATTGAGCCTGAGAAGTTTCTGTAGCTAATTGTCGGGCTCACATAAAATGCAAGGTTCGTTTTTGAATTTTTATGTATTTTAAAGAAAGGCAGATGTATGGTTTCTGTCTGAGCAGCAATAGAATTCACTTCATTTGAAGTATTCTTATCATTTTTAGTAACAGTGGGTTTTACCACAACAGTATTTATAGCCGGTTCAGCAATCTTTGCATTTACTTTTACTAAATTCGTATTGCTTAGTATTTCTGAATTAAGGTAAATATTTTTAGATGATTCATCAAGATCAACTTTGTTAAGTGTAGCTACAGAAGATTGCTCTTTATTATTTTCTGCATAAATAGTTGGAGGATTTACACCAACAATATTTTCATTCCCCTCATTTTTATCACTTGTAATAATATTATGTGTAGAATTATTAATGTTTTGTGTCGGATTAATTTTACTTGTAAACTGGTTACCTCGTTTTGAAAAATTATTTTTTAAAGTAGTATTTGGCGCAGAAGTATTGTTATTATTTACGAGTGTATTTTTTTGTATTTGTGTAGTCTTTTTTACATCAGCAAAATACGTGTGATGACCTTGTTGTGTATTTAAATGGCCAACCAGTATTAAGGTAAAAATAAAAATTAAACTCATTCCAATAGATGGCCATCTTCTTCCGGGATGCAAATCATTATATATGCCATGCCATACTTTTTTTGAAGGAATCATTTTAAAATCATCTGCACTTTCCTTCAATAAGTCTTCAAAATCTTCAGAATAAAATTTTCTCTCCATCGTCGTTCGGTTTCGGTAGTTGGTAATTAGTTTTCATTTAGCAGCAATCTCATTTGGAAGCAATCATTTTATTTCCCCTGTTATACAAATCACCTCTCGGTTTACTAAGTATCTTTTTCTTAATTAATATATCTTCTAACATTGTTTTAGCTCTTGTGTATTGCGACCTGCTTGTACTTTCTTCAATATCCAGCATGGCCGCTATTTCCTTATGAGAAAATCCATCTATTGCATACAGATTTAAAACAGTTCTATAACCCAGCGGCAACAATCTTATCGATTCAACTACTTGCTTGGCCTGTATAATTGAATAAATATTACTCTCATTTTGATGAATACTGTTTGCATGAATAAGATCTACACTGTCAGAAAATTTCTTATTTTTTTTCAACACATTAATACATGTATGAACTATAATTCTTCTTATCCAGCCTTCTAAAGCACCCTGGTTCCTAAACTGGTGCATTTGGGTAAAAACCTTTATAAATCCTTCCTGCAGCATGTCTTCAGCATCTTCCCTGTTTCGGGCAAATCTATAGCAAACCCCAAGCATACGCGGACTGAAACGATTATACAACGCTTCCTGTGCTGAGGTTTTGTTATTGAGACAGCCATGAAGCATTACCTCTTCTGTCATATAAATTTTCTTTATTACCCTACTAAGATATGACAAATTATAATTAAAATTTGCTGCATTACATCAAATTCTAACCTGGCCAGCAACAAATTCAAAACGATTTTTTTTGAATTTCAGACTCAACAATGAAAATTCTCAAGTTTGATTCCCGCTGGATTTTTTTACTGAATAATTATCAAAGACAATCATACTCTAATTTGAAAAAAGCATCAGGGCACAAATCAATTTTTTGTCTTTACTAAACTGTCAGGAGGATAATTTGCTTTAATGTTATCTCTTAATGAATTAGACCAATTTACAAGCGATAATTTTTGCTGATCATCAAGCCTGGCATAAGTGTGAATAATAAGGTAAGACTTAAGCGGCATTTCTTCCTTTTTTACAAGATCAATTATATCTTCCAATTTGTGATATTGTTTTCTTATTGGATATGCTGAAAATTCAGAAAAATTTAATCCTCTTTTTCCTTCATTGACATGATTGCTTAACCACCATCCAACCGGCTGCAATTCTGCATACCAGGGATAAACAGTATTGTTGCTATGGCAATCGTAACAGGAAGCTTTTAAAGTATTTTTTACATTTAAGGGCACATTATATTTTATTGAAATATCATTCAATGAAGGTTTATCAGCTTCATTTTTTGCAGGCCGGATGAATTGTATCAGAATAAATATTATAAGCAGTGCAATTAAAACTTTTGATTTTTTGCTCATAGAATTATTCGTTGGTTAATACATTACCTGTCATTTGCGGAGGTATTGGCAAACCCATAAAGGTTAGAATTGTCGGAGCAACATCCGCAAGTCTCCCTGGTTTAATGCTTCCGGTCCAGGTGTTATCAATAATAAATAATGGAACTAAATTTAATGTATGAGCAGTGTTTGGCGTTCCATCTTCATTAATCATATAATCTGCATTACCATGATCTGCGGTTAAGAAAACGACATAGTCATTTTCAAGCGCTGTTGTTACTACTTTTTGCACACATTTATCTACTGTTTCTGCGGCTTTAATTACAGCTTCCCACACGCCTGTATGCCCTACCATATCTGTGTTTGCAAAGTTGAGACATATAAAATCTGCACTCCTGCTTTTAATTTCAGGCAGTAAAGCATCGGTTATTTCATATGCACTCATTTCAGGTTTCAAATCATAAGTAGCCACTTTTGGCGATGGTATCATAATTCTTTTTTCTCCTTCAAAAGGTACTTCACGTCCGCCGCTAAAAAAGAAAGTCACATGAGGATATTTTTCAGTTTCTGCAATTCGGATTTGTGTTTTGTCATTTTGTGCCAATACTTCTCCAATCGTATTTTTAAGATCATCTTTTTCATAAATAACAAAAACATTTTTAAAAGTGTGATCATATTGTGTCATACTTGTAAAATGCAGAGATAGCGTATGCATGTTGAAATCCGGAAGATCAATTTGAGTAAGTACCTGCGTGATTTCGCGGCATCTGTCAGTTCTAAAATTAAAAGCGATCACTGCATCTCCATCTTTTATTGACGAATTTTTTACTGCGCTGTTTATTATCGGCATAAGAAATTCATCGGTTACATTATTTTTATAAGATGCTTCCATTGCCTGTATAATATCATCTGTTTCCAGCCCGATCCTGTTCACTAAAGCATCGTATGCAATTTTTATTCTCTCCCATCTTTTATCTCTGTCCATTGCATAATAGCGCCCGGTTACAGTGGCAATCTGGCCGGTTGTATTTTGAAGATGTTGTTGTAAATCGGCTATAAAATGTACCCCGCTTTTCGGGTCAGTATCTCTTCCATCAGTAAAAGCATGAATGTATACATCAGATAAATTTTCCTGTTTGCAAATGGTTGTAATAGCTTTCAAATGGTTTATATGCGAATGAACACCTCCATCACTTACCAGCCCAATTAAGTGTAACGGTTTATTATTTTGTTTTGCATAGCGGATTGAATTAAGCAGTGTTTCATTTTTAGCAAATTCGCCTGATCGTATGGCTACATTAATTCGCTGCAATTCCTGGTACACAACTCTTCCGGCGCCAATATTTAAATGACCAACCTCACTGTTTCCCATTTGGCCTTCCGGCAAGCCAACATCTTCTCCGCAGGTTATCAGCGTGGAGTTGGGATATTTTTTATATAAAGATGTTACAAAGGGAACATCAGCATTTTGAATGGCATCGCTTGATTTAATTTTACCAAGTCCCCATCCATCCATAATTATTAAAATAACTTTTTTGTTTTCCATATCAAAGTAATTATTGCCCATACTCAGGGACAAGGTAAAAATATTAAATACTTTTTTCTAACAGAATACTTTATCAGGGCAAGATGAATAATATTAATTGGACATCATTTTTTAAACCAGGTTTTGTATCATATTGAACACGCAAATTTAATACCTTGTATAAAGAAATTTATTACAAATAGCAGGAAGATAAACAGTGATGAAATTGCATAAAAGATATGACAGCAGAGCAACAGCGTTTGATAAATAATGCTTTAAAGAAAAATCCTCTTGAGCAATGGGGGCCTTACCTTAGTGAGCGACAGTGGGGAACTGTACGTGAAGATTATGGGCCGTATGGCGATGCATGGAATTATTTTCCTTATGAACATGCGCATTGCCGTGCATATCTATGGGGCGAAGATGGCCTTGCCGGTATTTCAGATTTTTTTCAAAATTTATGTTTTGCAGTTGCATTATGGAATGGTAAAGATCCAATTTTAAAAGAAAGACTTTTTGGTCTTGGTAATAATGCAGGCAACCATGGTGAAGATGTGAAAGAATTATATTATTACCTTGATAATATTCCGTCACATTATTACATGGAGTATTTATATAAATATCCCCAGCAGGAATTCCCTTATGAAGATATAAAAGCAGAGAACCGCAAACGTTCCAAAGAAGACCCTGAATTTGAAATTCTCGATACAGGTATTTTTGATGATAATAAATATTTTGATGTTTATGTAACGTACGCCAAGAACGATTCTCAGGATATTTTTATTAAGATAAATATCCATAACCGTTATACAGGCAGCGCAAATATTACTGTGCTGCCAACATTGTGGTTTTATAACCGGCTAAGTAATCAAAGCTTTGCCGAAAAGCCTGTTATTACTATGCATGATAAAGGCACAGTGAAAGCTTCACATGAGCGCCTTGGTACTTATTATCTTTATTTTCAGCCAACCCGTTTTACATTTTTTACAGAAAATGAAACCAATACACAAAAGGTTACAGGCCTTCCAAATGAAACGCTATTTGTAAAAGACGCCTTTCATGATGCAGTTATAAAAAAGAAAAATATAAGGGCTGTCAGAAAAAAAACATCAGGCACCAAGTTCGCTCCGGTATATCATCAAAGAATTGAAGGCGGACAATCAAAAGCGATTTACCTGCGTTTATGCAATAAAGAATTAGCTGTGCCTTTTGAAGAAGGCTTTGAAAATATTTTTGCTGCACGCAAAGCCGAAGCAGAGGATTTTTACAATGCAATACTACCATCAAACATAAGTGCTGACCTAAAGATTATTCAGCGGCAGGCGCTTGCAGGATTGTTATGGAGCAAGCAATATTATCATTATGATGTAGAGCGCTGGCTTACTACAAGCGATGGTATTACGCCTGTAAATTCAGGTAAATTAAATGGCCGCAATCATGAGTGGAAACACCTGAAAAACCAGGACATTATTTGTATGCCGGATAAATGGGAATATCCCTGGTATGCCGCATGGGACCTTGCTTTTCATTGCATACCAATGGCCATTTTAGATCCCGGGTTTGCAAAGCATCAACTGCTTTTGATAATGAGAGAATGGTATATGAAACCGGATGGCCAGCTACCGGCTTATGAATGGCATTTCAGTGATGTAAATCCTCCTGTACAGGCATGGGCTTCTTTGCAGGTTTTCAGGATAGAAAGAAATGCAACAGGCAAAGGTGATATATCATTTCTAAAAAAAATATTTCATAAACTGATCATTAATTTCACGTGGTGGATAAACCGGAAAGATGCAAGCGGCAACAACATTTTCCAGGGAGGTTTTCTTGGCCTTGATAATATAGGCGTATTTAACCGCAGCATAGAAATGCGCCCGGATATGCGCCTGGAGCAGGCTGACGGTACAAGCTGGATGGGAATGTATGCGTTGAATATGATGGATATGGCGCTTGAAATTGCAATACATGACGAAACATTTGAAGATACAGCTACCAAATTTTTTGAACATTTTGTATTGATAGCAGAAGCGCTTAATCAACACGGATTATGGAATGATACAGACAAATTTTTCTATGATACGCTTTCAATTGCAGGAGTTCCGCTGCAATTGCGTATTCAATCTATTGTCGGACTTACTACGCTTTTTGCTGTTTCCATTATTGAGAAAAATGTGCGTGATCATTTGCCTGACTTTAAAAAAAGAATTACGTGGCTTGAAAATTACAGACGCAAGAATAACCGCTTTTGGCCAAATGAAGAAGGCACTGACGGAGAAAGAATTTTGCTGTCACTCGTGCAACATGACAGGTTAAAAAATCTACTTGAACGTTTGCTTAATGAAGATGAATTTTTATCTCCCGGCGGTATAAGAGCCTTATCAAAGTTCCATGAGAAAAATCCTTATACTGTTAATATAGATAATATAGAATATACGATACAGTATGATCCCGGCGATTCTACATCAAATCTTTTTGGAGGAAACTCTAACTGGCGTGGTCCTGTATGGCTGCCTATAAATTATATTATCATTCAATCTATCCGAAGATACGGTGAGTTTTATGGTGATAGTTTACTGGTGGAATGCCCGGCTAATTCCGGGATAAAAATGAATTTACAACAAGTAGCCGATGAGCTCACTCACCGGGTTGTTAGTTTGTTTAATAAAGATGAAGAAGGTAAACGAAGACTGCATGGTAAGTATAACTGGTTCTATCAACAACCGGGAAATGAGCACCTCGTTTTATTTTATGAATATTTTCATGGAGATAAAGGAAACGGACTTGGTGCAAGCCATCAAACCGGCTGGACGTCGCTTGTAGCACAGCTTATAAGCGAACTGTATGATAAAAACTGATAATCAATTAGCCTTTTCAACTTAAATATTTCCCTACAATTGGCACTCTTCTTCCTACGCCAAAAGCTTTTGAAGATATGCGTATAATAGGACAAAATTGATTCCGTTTATATTCATTCACGTTTACCATTTTCAATACTCTGTCAACCAAATTTACTTCAAAGCCCTGCGCTTTTATTTGATCCGGACCTTGCGTCCTTTCTATGTACTGGTATAAAATTTTATCAAGAATTTCGTAAGGCGGAAGGCTGTCACTATCTTTTTGATCTGGCCTTAATTCTGCCGAAGGCGCTTTATTTATAATGTTTGCAGGTATAATTTCTTTATCAGCATTGATGAATTTTGCAAGCTCATAAATTTGCAATTTATAGCAATCGCCCAATACACCTAATCCACCGGCCATATCTCCATACAGCGTGCCATAGCCGGTTGCAAGCTCACTCTTGTTAGACGTGTTAAGTAAAATATAGCCAAACTTGTTGGCTATTGCCATCAGTAAATTTCCCCTTATCCGGCTTTGTATATTTTCTTCAGCTATGTTAAATGGGAGATCTTTAAACATAGGTTTAAGCTCTGTTAAGAATGCATCATATATTTTTTTTATGGCAATAACCTCATAAGGATTCCCCAGGGTTTTGCTCAGCTTTTCAGCATCATTTACTGAATGAGAAGTGGAATATTGAGAAGGCATTAAAATAGCTTTTACATTCTCATTACCCAAAGCTTTACTTGCAAGAGCTATGGTTACAGCGCTATCAATACCGCCGCTGCTGCCAACTATCGCTTTTGAAAAACCCATTTTAATAAAGTAATCTCTTATGCCCAAAATCAACGCATCATGTACCTGTGCAATATTTAAGCGCTCTGTAAGTTGCAGTGGTTCACTTAACTGATCAGGAACTACCTGCGCAGGCTCTATTACAGATGCATTTATAGTTCCATCATCATTTAACTCTATACCTTCAATAGCTTCTTTAAAACGCGGCAGCTGCATGCATAAATTTGCATCTTTATCAAATACGAGGGAAGCGCCGTCAAACACAAGCTCTGTCTGGCTTCCTACAGCATTACAATAAAACATCGGAAGTTTATATTTTACCACGTTTGCTTTTATAGTTGCCTTTCTGTCTTCATCATGTGTATAATCAAAAGGTGATGCAGAAAGATTTATCATCACGTCAGGACTTTGCTGCATCAGGATGTTCATCGGGCAAATTCTATATAAAGGATCATTTCCCAGGTTCCAGATATCCTCGCAAACCGTTACTGCCAGTCGCTTTCCTTTAAACTCCATAATCTTCCAGTTGAACGCCGGCTCAAAATACCTGTTCTCATCAAAAACATCATAAGTAGGCAAACAGGTTTTATGTGCTATGTCTTTTATGTGCTTATCGTATAATAAAAAAGCAGCATTAAAAAGATTTTTTCCTTCATAAACAGTGTTCCTGTCAGGAGCACCAACTAATACACCGATTGTGTCAGCATGTTCTTTTATTACATCAATGGCATGATAACATTTATCAATGAAATCACTAAACTCAACAAAATCGCGGGGCGGATAACCACAAATGCACAATTCACTAAACACGATGAGATCAGCCTCGGTTTGCTTTGCAATATTTATAGCTTCAATTATTTTATTTGTATTGCTTTCAAAATTGCCGATATGATAATTCTGCTGCGCAAGAAATATTTTCATAGGGCAAAATTAACAGAATATTCAATGAGGTGTTTTCAAATTAACCGGCCTTTATTATTTTATTGCGTTATTTGAAGTATGAAAAAAGCATTGACAATTTTCCTGGTTCTGCTGGCAACGTTTTCCTGTAATAATAATAAAAATATTCCTGACGTATCTGGAATAAAAATAGATATTAAGGTTTACCGGTTTGAACAGGATTTCTTTGCAATTGATACAAATCATCTTGTGAAAAGTGTACAACAGTTACACGAAAAATATCCCGGCTTTACCAATGATTATATTAATAAGATTTTAGGCCTGGATGTAAATGGTATAATGGATGGAAACCCTGACCAGGCAAATGCCGTAAAAACATTTATAAAAGATTACCGGCCTTTGAAAGACTCATCAGATAAGGTGTTTGGTGATTTTAAAAAAGAAACAGGGGAAATAAGAAAGGCATTGCAATTCCTGAAATTTTATTTTCCAAAATACCCGACACCACGCAGCGTTATAACATTTATCGGACCTCTTGATGCTTTTTTTCAAACTTCATTCGGTACCGCCGGAGATATTATTACAGAAGATGGATTAGGCGTTGGACTTCAGCTTCACCTCGGAAGTAATTTTTCATTTTATAGAAGCGCACAAGGCCTTGAACAATATCCCGAATATATTTCAAAAACATTTACGCCGCAATATATTGCAGTTAATTGCATGAAGAATATAATTGATGATATGTATGCAGATAAAAGTATCGGCAGGCCTTTAATTGAGCAAATAGTAGAGAGAGGAAAACGGCTATACGTTCTTGATAAATTATTGCCAAACACACCGGATTATATAAAAATGAGCTACACTGAAAAGCAAATGAAAAGTACCTATAGCAACGAGGCAGTAATATGGGATTTCTTTTTAAATAATGATTTGCTAAATAATGCTGAACAAAATGTGGTTAAAAATTATATAGGAGAAAGCCCAAAAACACAGGAACTTGGTGAAGAAGCACCAGGTAATATTGGTTCGTTCACAGGCTGGCAAATTGTAAAAAAATACATGGAAAAAAATCCTGCAATCAGTTTAGATAAACTGATGAATACAGATGCAAGAGAAATTTATACTGTCTCCAAATATAAGCCCAGGGCGTAATCAGTGAGCATGTAATTGCAAAAAGTAGAATGTGTTTAATTGAATTTAAAAGGCACAATCATGTCAAAAGCCGGTATGTTGACAAAGAAGGTTTTTTTAGAATGGATATTTTCCATTAAGTATGTTCCATGCATTTTTCCAATCTCGGAACGGAGATTACAGCCGCTTGCATATTGATATTTTTCACCTTGCAAAATTTGTGGCTGAATGCCAATTACACCTTCTCCTTCTACTTCACGATGAGTGCAGTCACTATCAAAAATAAACCAGTGACGGCGAAGTAAACGAACGGGAAATGTATTGTTATTCTCGATCGTAATGCGATAAGCAAACATGTACTCATTAGCTTCAGGGTTGCTATGGTCAGGCTGGTAGAAAGTTTCTACACTAATTGTAACGCCTTCTGAAATTTTAGAAATCATGTTGTGAAATGTAGACATAAAATTATAACAGAAAACGCAGAATGCTTCAAAATGTTATAAAAGAAGTATTTATTTTCCTTATCATATTAAATTTTCTTTGCAAGATTATACCCGTTTTTATGGAGCCATTCAAATATCTTTTCTTTATTATCTCCCTGTATAATTATAGTATTGTTTTTACATGAGCCACCTGTTCCGCAAAAGGTTTTAAATTGTTTGCTTAATTTTTCAAGATCTTCTTCCTTGCCTTCAAAGCCCGTTATTAAAGTAACTACTTTGCCGGCTCTTTGTTTTTTATCTAAACTTATTCTTAATTGTTGCTGTACAACAGGCAATGTAGCAGCAACATTTTTATTCTCTTTTATTATAAATGAAGGATCAGTGGAATAAACCATCGTTGATGAAGACAAGGATTTTTTTTTGGCCATTTTATAACATTAAATGATCTGTGCCTTCAAACTTAAATCAAGGCTTTTTGCCTGGTGTATAATTGCGCCGCTGGAAATAAAATCAACACCAGTAGCAGCATATTGTTCAATATTATCCAGCGTAATTCCGCCACTGGCTTCAGTTTCATATCTTTTATCAATCAGCTTTAAAGCTTCTTTAATCTGCTGAACTGAAAAATTATCAAGCATGATACGATCTATTTTGCCAACCTTCATCACAATTTCAACATCATCTAAATTCCTGGTTTCAATTTCAATTTTTAAATTTAATTTCTTTTTTTTATTATAGTTATCAGCATGTAAAATTGCATTTTTAATGCCACCGCAATAATCAATATGATTGTCTTTCAGCATTATCATATCATATAAACCAAATCGGTGATTAATGCCGCCACCAATGCGAACAGCTTCTTTTTCGAGCAGGCGAAAATTCGGTGTAGTTTTTCTTGTATCTAAAATTTTACTGTGATATTGTTGTATTCGTTTTACATAATTATGGGTTAAAGTTGCTATGCCGCTCATTCTTTGCATTGTATTTAATACGAGTCTTTCACCTGCAAGAATAGTGCGTACGTCAGCTATAACGTCAAAAGCAATTTCACCGGGCAGCATTACTTCGCCATCGTTTTTATAAGAATTAAAAACCATATCTTTTTCTAAAAAGCCAAAAATTTTTTCTGCGATTTGCACACCAGCTAATATGCCGGTGTCTTTTATTTTTAAAACTGCTTTGCCTTTGGTGCCGGCTTTAATACACGATAATGTTGAATGATCTCCATCTCCGATATCTTCTTTTAGTGCATTTTTAATAAGCTGATTAAGCTGTTCATCATAATTCATTAGAACAAAGTTAGGAAACGATTTTTGGTTTGATTGGTTTACAGGCATTAAAAAACCCGGAATTTACTCCGGGTCTTTTCATAGAAACAAAATTAACTATTTCTCAAATCTTAACTCCTGCAAAACCTGTTTATCTGCTTTTTGCTTCATATATATTGTGGTTCGGAATGTGCCTTTTTTTGTTTTCAGGCTTCCAATTAAATATTGAGAGCCGGAATTATCGCCTGTATGTATCACGCCAAAATCAATTACGCCATTACTTACAAAGAAATCTTTTAACACAAGCTCAGCCTGGCTTTTACTATAAGAACCAGTTTTATCCTGTAATGTAAGATCAACTGTATTATCAAAATATTTTGAAATTTGAGAAGCATTTCCTGCCTTAAGCGCATCCACCATATCGCTAACAGATGAAACAAAAGAGCTTAAAATAATAAGCATTAATACAGAGGTGAATATTCTTTTCATAACTAACTTCCATTATCCAACCACTAATTTTTGCTAAAAACGTGCCAAGTTGAGTTTAAGATATTAGTTGCAATGCAACGACAAATACAGAACAGATAAGCAGATTTCATTTAAATAATTTCTCAGGTTACATGGTCTTCAGTGTTATGTTAAAGATTACTTTGAAGATTGTTGGGCTTATTTATCAGCCATTTTTTTATACTTAAAAAACCCAGAACTGCACCTGTTGTATTTAAAATAACATCATCAATATCCACCACACGGTAAATTTCATAAAGCCTTGATACCAGCTGTGAAATCTCGATAGAAGAAGAACAAAGCATGGCGAATATGGTTACTTTTTTTAAAGAATAATATTTCTTTGATAATACAGGTAAAAAAACTCCAAGAGGAAAAAACAACATTATGTTTCCCAGGATATTCTCGATAGTATGACCAGAAATTACGGCATTTCCACCCTCAAAAATATCTTTTACAGCCTTAATATTTTTTACCAGCGGAATAAGATTTATCCCGCCTTTATTAGGATATTGAAACCTTGCAAAAGGTAACGGAAGAATGGTGAGAGTGATTACTAAAATGATGTAGAGATAAAATAAAAAAAGAATGAATTCATGCTTTAAGGTGGCGGTGTTGAATTTTATTTTTCTTAAAAGATTTATAATAATTCTTGATAGAAACCATAGCGGTACTGTATAAGCCAACAATATTAAAACCGGCGCAATAAACTCCTCGGGCATAATTCCAAATATAATAAGCTTTAGGTTGCATCATACCTATTAGTAAGTAATTCTATCTTTTTAACATTTGTAAATGTTCTCACAACATAATACACGATATTCACTTAGTGATCATACCGTATTTTCTTCTTATAACTTAGTGGGTTCGTTTTTTAATTTAAACCACCAATACATCGGCACGCCGGTTAGCATTAATACTACGCCAATAGCGGCTTCCCGGGGACGGCTAAAAAAGGTATTAAAAACAAGACAGGCGCAAAATAAAACCACTATTGCAGGCACCACAGGATAGCCCCAAACTCTGTATGGCCGGGTAACATCTGGCATTTTTTTGCGAAGGATGAATATTCCCAAAGTGGTTGCGCCATAATAAATAAACACTGCAAAGATTATCATGTCTGTAAGCTGGTCGAACGTTCCTGAAAGTACAAGGAGACATGCCCATACTCCCTGGTAAAGCAATGAATTGGCGGGAGCATGTTTGTTGTTAAGCTTAGCAACTTTCTTAAAAAATAATCCTTCTTTTGCCATTGCATAATAAGGCCTGCAGCTAACAAACACTGTAGCATTGCAGCAGCCAAGTGTAGTAACTAAAATAAGAAGTGAAATAAACAATCCTCCGTTTTCGCCCCAGAAACTTTTTACTGCTTCCACTGCTGCAATCTTGTTTCCTGCCTTGTATATTTCATCAAGCTGCTGCGTGGATAACAGAGACAAGTAGGTTGTATTTATTAAAAGATAAACAGCAATAACTGTAAAAATACCAATGGCAATTCCCCTGGGAATATTGTAGTGCGCATTTTTTATTTCGCCGCCTACATAGCCTACAGCCGCCCATCCCTGGTAAGCCCAAAATGCCGCAAGCATTGCAGTAAATACGGCACTGACGGTAACAGGCGAATTGTTAGTAGTATGCAATTGTATATTGCTAATGTGTGCATGTGCGCTGGTTAATCCAAAAATAATAATGGTTAATATTCCTGCAAATACAAGTAATAAAATTGCCATGCTTACGCCAGCACCGGTTTTTATGCCTTTAGTATTAATCCAGGTAAGAATGATGATAAGAAGAATGGCAGTAAGTTTTATGGTAAGGTCGGCAAAGGGATAAAATGCTCCGCCGATATTTATGTGCGCTAAAGATGGCAGCAACGTAGGTAAATGAATGATACTGTTAAGGGATTGCGCAAATAAATATGCCAATGCCGAGATAGATGCTGTTTGTATTACTGTAAACAAGCTCCATCCAAACATAAAAGCAAAAAAGCGGTTATAAATCTTCTGGTAATAAACATATTCACCGCCGGTATCAGCTAATATGCCCGCAACCTCTGCATTACACAACGCCCCGAACAAACTTATTATGCCCGCCAGTATCCATGCGAGAAGCACCCATCCTGACGAATGTAATTCTGCAGCCATGGGCGCTACTTTTTTATACACTCCTGAACCGATAATATTACCGATCACTACAACCACTACCAGCCTAAGACCAAGAGACTTTGTAAGATTTGATGTGCTCATTTGCTTACCAGTTTTTGTTTCGGAAAAAGGTAACAAAAAAAATCAAACGCTTAATCATTTAGGCTTAATTATTCTTCTTTACTTCACCTCGATACATAGAATAGCAATGTTATAACAGTAAATTTCCTGCTATAAGATTACAAGCATGATTTGGAGATTACAAAGCAAACCAGCGCAAACCCGGTAAAATCAATACATCACAAAGGATAAGGTTTAATTTGGCATCATAAATAAGGCGGCAATTTATTCCATACTACTTCAGCCGCGCCATAGTTTTATTCAAAAAGATTTATATTTTTATAGGAATGCTTTATGTGTTTTAAGTACCAATGCAGTTGTTTTTAATCCGGCCCTTAGAAAACAATTATTTATAAATAATTATTTTCAGCAGAATAATTTGCTATCTATAATTTAACAAGTCTTATCCTTCGGATTAGATATAAAAAGCTTTCCATTTAACAACAGCATCTACAACTTCACAAACTGCTTA